>JAEUNN010000751.1 GCA_016791085.1 Rhodocyclaceae bacterium
TTCGCTGACCAAATTCCTGCATCGCCACCGGCCGCAGTGCGAACTGCACGTGGTGGAAATCAACCCGGAAGTCGTGGCGATCGCAACAAGCCGCTTTCGCCTGCCCGAGCCGGACCATCGCTTCGAAATTTTCACGGCCGATGCGGCGCGCTGGCTGCCGGCCAGTTCGCGCCGCTACGACCTCATCATGGTGGACGGCTTCGACCACAGCGCGCGCGCCGGTCCTCTCGAACGTCTGCCTTTCTACCAGGCCTGTCGCGCCCATCTGAGCAACCAGGGTTTGTGCGTCTGCAATCTGTTCGGCCGCTCGCGCGGCTATGCCGGCGCCGTGGAGCGCCTGGGCGAGGCTTTCGGCGGGCGCGTGCTGGCCTTCCCGTCCTGCGACTCCGGCAACGCCGTGGCTTTTGCGGCCAGCGGCGACCGGATCGTGACCACCATAGACGAATTGCGCACCCACGCGCTGCTCCTGATGCAGGCCACGCGGCTCAATTTGCAGTCTGCGCTCACACGCCTGGAAGCGGCCAGAACCTGTCCCGGCGGAAAATTGCGCCTCTAAGCAGCAAGCGCGCGCAGCGTTGCGCGGTCGCAACATGACCGGCAATTGCCATGGTCGCCAATATTTCCGGCGCTAGACTGGCGCGCTCTATGGCGAACGTCAGCGCCTGCTGCCGAGCGCCATGTGATTGGGGTCGAGGATGTTGCGCGTGATTTGTCCGTTCCTCCGGGACGCGCGCATCCGCCCGCGACAGCCGGTGGTCGGGACGGAGCTTTCCTGCCGCCGCGCGGTCCACGCAGGGGGCGTCCTGAAGCATCGCCCGGAGGAAAGCGTCGGCAGGTCAGCGTGAGCAGCATAGGCAGCGTAGGTGGCAACGCAGTGCAAGGACGCAACAGACGTTCGGGGTCGCGCAGGTTTTGGCTGGGCTTGGGTGCGGTAATCCTGCTCGCGACGATGGTCGTGATGGGCTGGGCCTGGTACGAAATTCGCGAATCGCGCCTGCAGGCGCACTATTTTTCCGAGATTGCCCGGGGCATCGCCTACAAGGTCGAGCCGGGGCCCAATCCTCGCATGTGGCTGCCGCAGGCCGGCCCCTACGACGTGCGTCTGGGGTATAGCCAGATGAAAACCGCATTGCCGCAGATTGCCCAGGCCGGCTTCGACGTCGAGCGCCAGGCACGCCAGTCGGCCGGCTTCGCGGACATGGTGGGGCGCGGTCTCTATCCCATCTACCGGGAAAAGTCCGCGGCCGGCCTGACGCTGTTCGACCGCAGCGGCCACGTGCTGTATTCGGAGCGCTATCCGGAACGCCAGTTCGAATCTTTCGACGCAATTCCGGGCGTGCTCGTGAATGCGCTCATTTACGTGGAAAACCGCGAACTGCTGGATACCGACGTGCCGCCCATGCACAACCCGGCGGTCGAGTGGGATCGCGCGGTATGGGCCGTTTTCACCCAGGCCTGGCGCAAACTGGACCCCGACACGCCGCGCGCGGGCGGCAGCACGCTGGCCACCCAGATTGAAAAATTCCGTCATTCGCCGGGCGGCCGCACCCACGACGCCGGCGAAAAGCTGCGCCAGATGCTGTCGGCCTCGCTGCGCGCCTATCGTGGCGGCCCCGACACGCGCGCGGCGCGCAAGCTCATCGTGCTGGATTTTCTGAATTCCGTGCCGCTGGGCGCGGTACCCGGCCATGGCGAGGTGATCGGCCTGGGCGACGGCATGTATGCATGGTTCGGGCGCGACTTCGACACCTTGCGCGCGCGCCTGTCGCAGCCGCAGACCAACCTGCAGGAAGCCGGTCAGTATTTCAAGGAGGTGCTGGCGCTCATCATCGCGCAGCGGCGCCCGAGCGACCTGTTGGGCGAATCCGGTGCGCGCCTGGAAGAACTGACCGATTCCTACCTGCGCCTGTTGGCGCGAGATCAGCTCATACCGCCGGCCTTGCGCGATGCCGGGCTGGCCGCGCGGCTAGCGCCGCGGCGCGACCCGCTGCGCCTGGAGCCGGTGTCTTTCGTCGAGCGCAAGGCGGTCAATGCGACGCGCTTGGCGGTGGCGCGGCTTTTGGGCGTGGATGACCTGTATGCGCTGGACCGCTACGACCTCAGCGTGCGCACCACGCTGGATGGCGCCGCGCAGCGCCATATCACGAAATTCCTGAACGACCTCAAGGCGCCGGACTTCGTGGCCGGACGCGGCTTCAAGGCCTACCAGTTGCTGGAACGCGGCGACCCGGCCGAAGTCCGCTACAGCTTCACGCTGTACGAGGTGGCTGCGCAGGGCAATCTGTTGCGCGTGCAGGCCGACAATCTCGACCAGCCGCTGGATATCAATGCCGGCACCAAGCTCGACCTGGGTTCCAGCGCCAAATTCCGTACCCTGGTGACCTATCTGGACGTGATCGCGCAACTGCACGCGCGCTACGCGGCGCTGGCACCGGAAGAATTGCGCACCGAAAAGGTGCAGCCCAACGACCGCCTGAGCTGGTGGGCGCTCGACTACCTGAAAAACACCGCCGACAAAAGCCTGGAGCCCATGTTGCTGGCTGCGCTGGAACGCAGTTATTCGGCCAACCCCGGCGAGGTGTTCTTCACCGGCGGCGGCGAGCAGGTGTTCGAAAATTTCAAGCACGACCAGGACGGCATGGTGCCCACCCTGCGCGAAGCGCTGGCGCAGTCTGTCAACCTGCCTTTCATACGCCTCATGCGCGATCTGGTGCATTACTACGCCTACGAGGCCGCCGACGCGCCCGGACGCGGACTCGCGCAGGGCAGCGAAGAACTGCGCCGGCAGTTTCTGGAGCGTTTCGCAGACCGCGAAAGCCGCGGCTTCCTGGCCGGTTTCTGGCACAAGTACCACAACGTCGAAGCCGACGAGCTGCTGGACACGCTGGCGCGCTCGGTACAGACACAGCCGCGGCGCGTGGCGGCAGCCTTTCTGGCGGTCGATGTGGGCATGCCGTTCGAACAGTTCGCCGACCTGATGCGCCGGCGCCTGGGCGAGCGCGCCGGCAGCGACGCGGAACTGCGCAAAATCCACAAATCGCTCACGCAAAACCCCTTCAACCTGTCGGACTGGGGTTACCTGTCGCGCGTACATCCGATAGAACTTTGGCTGGTGCGCTACCTCAACAAACATCCCGACGCAAAGCTCGAAGAAACCTTCGCGGCCAGTGCCGAAGCGCGCCGCGAAGCCTACCGCTGGTTGTTCAAATCGGGTCTGAAGCGGGCGCAGAACGTGCGCATCGCGATGGCCGTGGAAGCCGCCGCATTCGAAAAAATCACCGCCCAGTGGCGCAGCGTGGGCTATCCGTTCGAGCGTCTGGTGCCTTCGCTCGCCACGGCCATAGGCAGTTCCGCCGACCGCCCGGCCGCGCTGGCGGAATTGATGGGCGTGGTGGTCAATGGCGGCGTGCGGCGCCCTGCCGTGTCGATAGAGCGCTTCGAATTCGCGTCCGGCACGCCTTTCGAAAGCCAGCTTGCGCGCCGCACCGAAGCCGGCACGCGGGTACTCGACGAGGCCGTCGCCAAGGTGGCGCGCGCGGCGCTGATCGGCGTGGTCGAGCGCGGCACGGCGCGGCGCCTGGCCGGCACTTTCCGCGGCGAAACCGGCCAGGCGCTTGCGGTAGGCGGAAAAACCGGCACCGGCGACCATCGTTTCAATATCGTCGGCCCGGGCGGACGCAAGCTCGAATCGCGCGTCGTGAACCGCGCTGCGACCTTTGCGTTTTTCCTCGGCGACCGCCATTTCGGCACCATCACGGCATTCGTGCCGGGCCGCAGGGCGGCGAATTATGAATTCACCTCGGCGCTGCCGGTGCAGGTGCTGAAAACCCTGGAACCGGCGCTGCGCGGAATCGTGAGCGGTCAGGGTCTGAGCGAAGAAGAAGTGCGGATCGCATTGTCGGCGCCGCCCGCCGCTGCCGGCAAAGCCGCCGCCGCACCGGCGCCGCAAAAATCCGCCGCAGCAAACCCGACCGCCGGCGAGCCGCCGGCCCCTGCCGCAACGCCGGCCGGTGCGAAAAATGCCGCCGATGCCGCCGCCAACAAGCCGGCTCAGGCCGGCGCCGCGCCCGACAAGCCGGTGGTCAAGGTAAAAGCCACGGCGGACAATCCGCCTCCCGTGGCGCCGGAAAACCCCAAACCGACCGTCACGCCGGATGCCGGCCCGGGCGGCGATACCGGCGTTCCGGGCAAGGTCTGAACACGGTTCCGGCAGCGGCGCCGCGGCGCAGGCGTCGCGCCGCCCGGACCCGGCTCATTCCTCGGGCCGGCGCGCCAGAAAGCGCTGGGCGAGGCGCACCCAATAGGCCACTCCGAGCGGAATGATGGCGTCGTTGAAATCGAATACCGGGCTGTGCAGCATGCAGCCCCCTTCGCCTTCGCCGTTGCCCAGCCATACATAGGCGCCGGGCTTTTCCTGCAGCATGAAGGCGAAATCCTCGGCGCCCATGGTGGGCGGCAAATCCTGGTGTACCTGGCCGGCACCCAGCACTTCTGCCGCGACCGTGGCACAGAATGCGGCTTCCGCAGGCGTATTGATGGTGGGCGGATAGCCGCGCCGGTAATGCAGTTCGGCTTCAGTGCCCAGGGCCGCGGCAACACTGCCCGCCACGCGCGCGATGCCGGCTTCCAGCGCATCGCGCACCTGCGGCGAAAATGCGCGCGCCGTGCCGCGCAGGCAAGCCTGCGGCGGAATCACGTTGAATGCCTCGCCGGCATGAAATTGGGTCACGCTCACGACGCCCGCCTCGACCGGCGCCACGTTGCGCGACACCAAAGTCTGCAAGGCCTGCACGATGGCTGCGCCGGCCACGATGGGGTCGGCCGTCAGATGCGGCATGGCGGCGTGTCCGCCCCTGCCGCGCACGCTAATTTCGAACTCATCGGAACTGGCCATCATGGGTCCCGCGCGCACCGCGAAGCGTCCGGCCGCAAGGCCCGGCCAGTTGTGCAGGCCGAATACCGCCTGCATGGGGAAACGCTCGAACAGGCCGTCGCGTATCATTTCCGCGGCGCCGCCCTGACCTTCTTCGGCGGGCTGGAAGATGAAATAGATGCTGCCGTCGAAAGCGCGCGCGGCACTCAAATATTCCGCCGCGCCCAGCAGCATGGCGACGTGACCGTCATGCCCACAGGCATGCATTTTCCCGGCATGGCGCGAGCGGTGCTCGAACGTATTGCGCTCTTCCATGGGCAGGGCGTCCATATCCGCGCGCAAGCCCACGCCACGCGCCGAACTGCCGGCACGCAGCACCCCGACCAGGCCGGTGCGGCCCAGGCCGGTATGCACCTCCAGTCCCAGCGCGCGCAGATGCTCCGCCACCAGGGCCGCGGTGCGGCGTTCTTCGAAGGCGGTTTCCGGATGCGCGTGTATGTCGCGCCGAATGTGCGCGAGGCGCGCCTGCGCGCGCCGCAAATGCTCGTCAAGTTCCATAAGTTGCTCCCGTATATCGCGTCTGCCAGACTAAGCCGGTCCGTATTACAGTGTACGGCCGTAACAAAAAAACTGCCGGCACGATCTGTCGGCACGCTTGCGTGTTTATAATCACGAGCCACATACACTGCAAAGGAGCTACCGTGCATTCCCTGCGTCACTATCTGTTTGTACTGGCTGCTCTGGTCGCCGTCGCCGGCGACGCCGCGGCAGCGGCAATTTTCGAAACCGTACAGGGCGAGGTCAAAGTTTCGGACGGCAAAGGCCCGGCCCAGGCCGCCGAGCCCGGCCGCCGCGTCAATGCCGGCAGCACCGTGCAAACTACCGCCGGAAGCCGCGGCCTGCTCAAGTTCGATGACGGCCACCGCGTGCTGCTGGCGTCGAACACCGAATTCCGCATCAATGAATACAACTATGTGCCTGACCAGCCCAGCACCGGCAAAATGGTGCTGTCCTTGTTGCGCGGCGCCCTGCGTTCCGTGACCGGCCTGCTGGCCGACCGCAATCACAGTGCATTCGCGCTCAGAACGCCGGTCGCCACGATAGGCATACGCGGAACCGACCTCAGCGTGTCGCTTACCGATGGCGCCTATCTCAAGGTCGATGCGGGCGCCGCCAACGCGGTCAACACCGGCGGTCTGATCGACGTCAATACGGGTCAGATCGCAAATATCGCGAATGAGTCCACCAAGGGCATACTGGTGCCACAATCGGCGGTCCCCCCCGGTACGTTCGGTGAACTGCAAACCATGTCGCTGGGCAGCGCCACCGGCTCGACCGGCGAAGTCGCCGCTGGCGGCGGCGTGAGCGGCGGTGCCGCAGCCGCAATCGGTGCGGCCGTGGCAGCCGGCGCCGCGCTTTCCGGCGGTGGCGGAGATGGCACCACCACCCATCACAGTACCACCACGCACCACTGACCCCCGGGGGCGCGCATCCTGCCGCGCCCTGCCCGCCAAACAGGCGCCGGAACCGCATAGACGGTCCGGCGCCTTGTTTTTTGTACGGCGCCTGGACAGCGCCGCGGTGGCGTCCATTGCACTTCGGCCCAACCGGCATGCCGCCCCGGCCGGCGCGGCACGGCGGAAGCACTCGGCCCCACTTGGGGTAAGTCCGAATGGCGCAAAATTTTGCTTGCGCTACTATCCAACTCATAAAGTTGTCCGACAACCTGACCACTTACCATGTTGAACGTCCCGACCGCCCTGGCACGCCCCGACCGGCTATCCGACAGCCTGTATCGGGCGCTGGAAACGCGCATACGCGCTGGCAGCATACAGCCGGGCGAAAAGCTGCCCAGCGAAAAGCAGCTCGCCTTCGAATTCGCGGTGAGCCGCGCCGTGGTGCGCGAAGCCATGTCGCGGCTCAAGGCCGAAGGTTATGTGGAGTCGCGCCAGGGCGCCGGTGCTTTCGTCACCCCGCGTCCGGGCGCCGCGATATTCCGTCTGTCGCGCAGCGGGCCGCGCGCGCCGGGCACGCTGTCGGAAGTATTCGAGCTGCGCCTGATCGTCGAGGGCGAAGCGGCGGCACTGGCAGCCCTGCGGCGCCGGGCCGGCGATCTGGCCGACATGCGTAGCCACATCGACAACATGGAGCGCGCATTGGGCCTGGGCGAGGACGCCACCATGGCCGACGATGCATTTCATCGTGCCGTGGCGCAAGCGACCGGCAATGCGCTGGTTGGCCGTTTCATAGAATTTTTGGGCGGGCACCTGTCCGAATCGCGTGCCCCGACCTGGTCCGCCGAAGGCCACGCGCAAGGGCGGGCACATGCCGCGGCCGATGAACACCGCCGCCTGGTCGACGCCATAGCAGCCGGCGACGCGGCACGCGCGCGCGCGGTCGCCCGCGCACACGTACTGCGTGCCGCCGAACGCCTGGGCCTGTCGCTGCCGGTCACAGGCCCTACCCAGCAGAATACCAACGACGCCATTGAGGAGACTTGAAATGCAAGACGCCGCACGCCTTGAACCTGAACCAGGTGCCGCCGACGCCGACTTTTCCGGCGTCGATCGCGCCGCAGTGTGCGCCGAACTGGCACGCGCACTGCCGGCCGACTGCCTGCTCACCGAGTACGAAGATCTCAAACCCTATGAATGCGACGGCCTCGCCGCCTACCGCGAAGTTCCGCTCGCGGTGGCCCTGCCGCGCGAAGAGGCGCAGGTCGCCGCGGTGCTCAAAATTTGCCGCAAGCTCAAGGTGCCGGTGGTGGCCCGAGGTGCCGGCACCGGCCTGTCGGCCGGCGCGCTGCCGCACAAGCATGGCGTCATCCTGTCGCTGGCACGCTTCAACCGCATATTGAAGGTCGACCCCGCGGCACGCCTCGCGGTGGTGCAGCCGGGCGTACGCAACCTCGCCATTTCGGAGGCTGCCGCGCCTTTCGGCCTGTACTACGCGCCCGACCCCTCGTCGCAGATCGCCTGCACCATAGGCGGCAATGTCGCGGAAAATTCCGGCGGCGTGCATTGTCTGAAGTACGGCCTGACCGTGCATAACCTGCTCGCGCTGCGCGTGCTCACGATAGAGGGCGACGTGCTGGAAATCGGCAGCCGCGCGCCCGATACGCCGGGCTTCGAACTGCTTCCAATATTGACCGGCTCGGAAGGTCTGCTGGGCGTGGTCACGGAAGTGACCGTAAAACTCACGCCCAAGCCGCAACTCGCGCAATGCGTGCTGGCGGCGTTCGACGACGTCGTGAAAGCCGGCGAGGCGGTGGCCAAAATCATTGCGGCCGGCATCATTCCGGCCGGTCTGGAAATGATGGACCAGCCCGCCACGGCGGCGGTAGAACAATTCGTGAAGGCCGCCTACCCGCTCGACGCCAAAGCCATATTGCTGGTGGAAGCCGACGGCACGGCCGAAGAAGTGGCCGAAGAAATTGCCGCGGTACGCAAGGTGCTGGATGGCGCCGGTGCGACCGAAATCCGCGTGTCGCGCGACGAAACCGAGCGCCTCAAGTTCTGGGCCGGGCGCAAGGCGGCGTTCCCGGCTGCCGGCCGCATTTCGCCCGACTACTATTGCATGGACGGCACCATCCCGCGCCGGCGCCTGGGCGAAATGCTGGAGGCCATCACCGTCATGGAAAAGAAGTACGGCCTGCGCTGCATCAACGTGTTTCACGCCGGTGACGGCAATTTGCACCCGCTCATCCTGTTCGATGCCAACAAGCCCGGCGAACTCGAGCGCACCGAAGAATTCGGCGCCGAAATCCTGGAACTGTCGGTACGTCTGGGCGGCACCATCACGGGCGAACATGGCGTCGGCTTCGAAAAGATCAATTCGATGTGCGTGCAGTTCGCCTCGCCCGAACTGACCATGTTTCACCGCGTGCGCCAGGCCTTTGATCCGGCCGGACTGCTGAACCCGGGCAAGGCCATACCCACCCTGCACCGCTGCGCCGAATTCGGCCGCATGCACGTGCATCAGGGGCAGTTGCCGCACCCGGATTTGCCACGCTTCTAGCGGCACGCGACCTGCCAGCGCGCACGGCCACCCACGCCTCTGCTGGCGACGCATGCCGCAATTGACGGAAACCGAGCTGCGCCTGCTGCTGGTGGGCTTACCGATACTGGTGTTATTGGGTGCCTGGCTCGCGCTGCGTACGCGCACGCGAAACCCCGGCCGACAAGAAAGAAAGAGACGATAAGAATGGACGAACTTACGCAACATTATGCCGACAGACTGCGCGCCGCCGCGCAGGGTGGCGGCAAGCTGGTGCCGCGTGGCGGCGGCAGCAAGGATTTTTACGGCCGCGCCCCCAGCGGCGAAGTGCTCTCGCTGGCCGACTACCGCGGCGTCATCAATTACGACCCGACCGAACTCGTGATTACCGCGCGCGCCGGCACCCGGCTCGCGGACATCGAGGCCGCATTGGCGGAACAGAACCAGTGCCTGGCATTCGAGCCGCCGCATTTCGGCGCCGGCGCCACGCTGGGCGGCTGTATCGCCGCCGGCCTGTCCGGTCCGCGCCGCATGCAGGCCGGCCCGCTGCGCGATTTCGTGCTCGGCGCCAAAGTCATGGACGGCCGTGGCCAGGTACTCAAGTTCGGCGGCGAAGTCATGAAGAACGTCGCGGGTTTCGACCTCGCGCGCGGCTTCGCGGGCTCATTGGGGACTTTGGTGCTGCTGCTCGAAGTGTCGATCAAGGTGCTGCCGCGTCCGCCACACGAAGCCACGCTGCGCATGGCGCTGCCGGAAGCCGAGGCGCTGGCGCGGCTCAATTCCTGGGGCGGTCAGCCGCTGCCGCTGGCCTCCAGCGCCTGGAGCGACGGACAGCTCACGCTGCGCCTGGCCGGTGCCCATGCGGCGGTGGATGCGGCCTGCGCAAAACTTGGCGGCACCCGCCTCGACGACGGCACGGCGCAACACTACTGGAACGCCGTGCGCGAACAGCAGGAGGCGTTTTTCGCGGGCGACGAGCCGCTCTGGCGCCTGGCCGTGCCCACCACCGCGGCGCCGCTCAACCTGCCCGGCAGGCAGTTCATAGAATGGGGCGGCGGGCTGCGCTGGTGGAAAACCGGTGCGGCCGCCGACAGCGTGCGTGCGGCCGCGCAGGCTGCCGGCGGCAATGCCACGCTGTTCCGCGGCGGCGACCGTTCCGGCGCCCGCTTCACGCCGCTCTCGGCGGCCCAGTTGCGCGTGCACCAGGGCCTCAAAAAAGCATTCGACCCTCACAACGTGTTCGACGCAGCGCGTCTTTACGCGGAACTCGCCTGATCATGCAAACCAATATCGCTCCCGAATTCAAGAACACGCGCCACGGCCGCGAAGCCGAGCAAATTCTGCGCACCTGCGTGCATTGCGGTTTCTGCACGGCCACCTGCCCGACCTATCAACTGCTGGGCGACGAACTGGACGGCCCGCGCGGGCGCATCTACCTGATGAAACAGCTGCTCGAGGGCGGCGAGGTCACGGAAAAGACACGCCTGCACCTGGACCGCTGCCTGACCTGCCGCTCCTGCGAATCCACCTGCCCTTCCGGCGTGCGTTATGGTCGCCTGGTGGATATCGGGCGCGAAATCGTCGAGGCGCGCGTGCCGCGCAGTGGCGCCGAAAAGTACAAGCGCGTGCTGCTGCGCGAAGGCCTCACGCGCACCGGTCTGTTCGCAGCCGGACTGGCGGTAGGCCGCGCACTGCGCCCGTTTCTGCCCGCGGCGCTCAAAAACAAGCTTCCGGCCGGCGCCCAGCGCGCCGGCGCCTGGCCGGCGCCGCGCCATACGCGCCGCCTGATCGCGCTGGCCGGCTGCGTGCAACCGGCGCTCGCGCCCGACATCAACGCCGCCACGGCGCGCGTGCTCGACCGCATCGGCATATCGCTCATCGAAGCGCCCGGCGCCGGCTGCTGCGGCGCGGTGCGTTTTCACCTGAATGACCACCAGGGCGGGCTCGAGGACGCGCGGCGCAATGTCGATGCCTGGCTGCCGCTGCTCGATCAGGGCTGCGAAGGCATCGTGATGACCGCATCGGGCTGCGGCGCCTTCGTGCGCGACTATGGCCACATACTCGAAGACGACGCCAGCGCCGGACCCGCCGCGCGCGTGGCGCTCGAAACGTTCGACCTGTCGGAAATACTGGCGCGCGAGCGCGACGCCCTGCTGGCGCTATTGGGCAACCGCAAACCGGGTTCGGGCGGGCGCATCGCCTTCCACCCACCCTGTACCCTGCAGCATGGGCAAAAAATCCGCGGCGTCGTGGAAAGCCTGCTGACCGCGGCGGGATACGAACTGGTGCCGGTACAGGACAGCCACCTGTGCTGCGGCTCGGCCGGCACCTACTCGCTGCTGCAGCCGGAACTGTCGGAACGCCTGCGCGCCAACAAGGTGGCCGCGCTCAGCGCGGCCGGACCGCAACTGATCGCCAGCGCCAACATAGGTTGCATCAGTCATATCGCCGGCGGCACGCAACTGCCGGTGCGCCACTGGATAGAACTGATAGACGCAGCGCTGGCGGGATAAGCGAGCGGAGGGGCGGCCGCCGCCGCACGGCCGCCGCGCACTATTTTTCGACGAAAGCGCGCTCGATCACGTAATCGCCGGGCGCGCCTACGTGTTTGGAAATCTGGAAACCGCGCACGTCCAGCATGGCGCTGGTGTCCTTGAGCATAGACGGGCTGCCGCATATCATCGCGCGGTCCACCTTGGGGTCCAGCGGCGGCAATCCTATGTCGTCGAACAGCTTGCCGGATTCGACCAGATCGGTGAGCCGGCCCTGGTTGCGGAAGGGCTCGCGCGTCACGGTCGGGTAATAGATGAGCTTTTCGGCGACCTGGTCGCCGAAATATTCGTTGCGCGGCAGTTCGCGCGTGATGAACTCGGCATAGGCCAGTTCGCTCACGTAGCGCACCCCGTGGATCAGCACGACCTTTTCGAAACGCTCGTACGTGGCCGGGTCCTGGATGATGGACATGAAGGGCGCAAGCCCCGTGCCGGTGCTGAACAGGTACACGTGCTTGCCTGGCAACAGATCGTGTATCACCAGGGTGCCGGTGGGCTTGCGGCTCACCAGCACGACATCGCCTTCCTTGAGGTGCTGCAGGCGTGAAGTGAGCGGGCCGTCCTGCACCTTGATGCTGAAAAACTCCAGCGTTTCTTCGTAATTCGGGCTCGCGATGCTATAGGCGCGCACCAGCGGCCGGCCGTCGATTTCCAGCCCCATCATCACGAAGTGGCCGTTTTCGAAGCGCAGCGCCCGATCGCGCGTGGTGATGAAACTGAACAGAGTATCGTTCCAGTGGCGGACGCTCAATACGCGTTCCTGTCCGAATTTGGCCATGCGCGATGCCTGCTGGCGGTGTTGGGGAACCTGTGATTATACTCAAGGCCGCCGCACTGCCGTCCCGGCCGGCAAGCCGCCGCATCCATATCCGGCAAGGCGTGTTGCGCAAACCCTTATGGCTGTGCCGGCGGGCCGGCCGGCGCTCGGCCCGCCCGCTTCAGGCGGCAAGCCGCCCGTTGCGGTAATCTTCCATGGCCTGTTCGACCTGTTCGCGCGTATTCATGACGAACGGGCCGTATTGCGCAATCGGCTCGCGCAAGGGGCGCCCGGCAATCAACAGCGCGCGCGTGTCGCCGGCCGCGCGCAGCACCACGCCGTCGGCCGCGGCGTCGTTGCCAAGTATGCCCATGCGGCCGGCGTCGACGCGGCGCGCATGGTCCGTGCCCACCTCGAGCGCGCCGCGATAGACATAGACGAAGGCGTTATGTCCGGCCGGCAGACGCTGGTCGAAGCGCGCACCGGCCGGCATCGCCAGATCCAGGTATAGCGGCTCGGTATGTTCGCGGCTCACCGCGCCCTCCGTGCCGTGCGTGGCACCGGCGATCACCGTGGCATCGACGCCCTGCGCGCTCAGGTAATGCGGCAATTCGCCGGCCTTGATGTCGCGATACCAGGCTGGCCGCATTTTTTCGCCCGACGGCAGGTTCAGCCATAGCTGAAAGCCCTCCATGCGGCCCTGTTCCTGTTCCGGCATTTCCGAATGGATGATGCCGCGCCCGGCCGTCATCCATTGCACGCCGCCATTTTCCAGCAAGCCTTCGTGCCCGGCGCTGTCGCGGTGGCGCATGCGTCCGGCGATCATGTACGTGACGGTTTCGAAGCCGCGGTGCGGGTGGCTCGGAAAGCCGGCGATATAGTCGTCCGCGCTGTCGCTGCCAAATGCATCGAGCATCAGGAAGGGGTCGAGCCGGCGCTGCAGTTCGTGCGTGAGCACGCGCGTAAGTTTCACGCCGGCGCCGTCGGACGTCGGAATTCCCGCGACCAGGCGCTCAAGACTGCGCGAGCGCTCGACGTTATGGGTAGGGTCTGCGTTATTCATGGTGGCCTCCGTGGGGTTGATCGCTAAGCTTCACTGTAGGGGCGTTGCGTGTCTGATACCAGCCCACCGGATGGGAAAGATTGTTGCCAGAGCGCCATCAATCGCGGCGCCCGGCGCGCCGGCGTGGCGCACGTTTTGCCGTCTTACAGGGTCCACGTACAGTGGGCGCACTCGCCGCACAGCCCGATATTGCGCGGATTTGCGCGCAGGCGAGGAAAAAGTTTGCTTGCACTAAGCCGGGCGGGAGCTATAGTCCTCCGACGAACTTAATAAAACCAGGCGGCGCAGACCGCCCGCAGTTCAACCAGGAGTATCCTGATGCAGCACGATACGGCAGGATCGCCAGGCTTTGCCTGGCTGGTGTTCCGGTTCTTGTGGCCGTTCCAGTATTTCCGCGACTGCACGCGCGGCTCGAAACTGGAGCGCGTACAAAACTATCGTCATAACCGCGCGATGCGCATCTACCTGCCCGGATTCATCGCCAAATGGTCGGCGCTCACGGTCGCATCGTTCGGCGCGGGCGGGCTGTTCGAAGGGGTGCTGCAACTGGTGTTGCCCGCCGTCGCGTGTTTTTTGACCGGAACCTGGACCTTCCTGGTATCTGTCATGCTGGCCGCCGCATATTTCTGGCTGGAGCGCTTTCCCGAGTTGTACTAGCTCCGGCCGGCCTTCCCGCCTGCACCTCGACACCGGCGCCGCAAGTTCAGCGGGCCGCCGCCTGTCAGCCCACCCACTTGCGCGCGTTGCGGAACAGCCGCATCCACGGCGTATGTTCGCCCCAGCCCGACGGATGCCAGCTCATCTGCACGCTGCGGAACACCCGTTCCGGGTGCGGCATCATGATCGTGACGCGCCCGTCCGGTGTGGTGAGCCCGGTCATGCCGCCGGGCGAGCCATTCGGGTTTTGCGGATAGGTTTGCGCCGGCTGCCCCATGCCGTCTATGAAGCGCAAGGCCGCGATGGCGGCGGCGCCGGCACGGTCGAATTCCGCCCGGCCCTCGCCGTGCGACACGACGATCGGCACCTGGCTGCCGGCCATGCCGGCCAGCAGGATGGACGGGCTGTCGAGTATTTCGACTTGCACCAGGCGCGCCTCGTACTGTTCGCAGCGGTTGCGTACGAAGCGCGGCCAGTGCTGCGCACCGGGAATGATGTCGCGCAACTGGCTCATCATCTGGCAGCCGTTGCACACACCCAGCGCAAAACTGTCGGTGCGCTCGAAAAACGCCGCGAACTGGTCGCGCAGGCGCGCATTGAACAGGATGGAACGCGCCCAGCCGGTGCCGGCCCCCAGCACATCGCCATAGGAAAATCCGCCGCAGGCGGCAAGGCCCTTGAAATCGGCGAGCTGGATGCGGCCGGCCTGCAGGTCGGACATATGCACGTCATAGGGCGCAAAGCCGGCACGCTCGAATGCGGCGGCCATTTCGACCTGGCCATTGACGCCCTGTTCGCGCAGTATGGCCACGCGCGGGCGCCGGCCCGATGCGATGTAGGGCGCCGCCACGTCAAGTTCGGCATCAAACCCGACTTTTGCGAACAGGCCGGGCCGCGCCGGATCGCACAAGGCCTGAAATTCTTCCGCCACCGCGGCGGCGTCGTCGCGCAGCGCGGCGATGCGATGGCCGGTTTCCGACCAGGCTGCCAGCAGCGTGGCGCGCGGCGCGCCGAACAATAGTTTGGCGTGCTGCCAGACGCGAATTTCGTCGCGGTCGTTCAGGATGCCGATGGCGTGGGTGACGCCCGACAGGCCGGCTGCGCGCAGCATTTCCATGACGCGCGCGCGATCGGCCACGCGAATCTGTATGACCGCGCCCAATTCTTCGGCGAACAGCGCGCCGCAGGCGGCATCCGTCATGCGGCCGCGCACGCTGTCCGGGCGCTTGTTGAGCGAATCGACGTCGGCCAGCAGCGGGTCCCAGGCTATCGTGTCCAGATTCACGGACAGGCCGCAACGGCTTGCGAAAGCCATTTCGCACAGGGTTGTGAACAGGCCACCGTCGGAACGGTCGTGATAGGCCAAAATCAGCCCTGCCTGTGCGAGGCTGCGCAGCGCCGGCAGAAAGCGCGCCAGTAATTCCGCGTCGGCATCCGGCGCGTGTTCGCCGATCACGCCATACACCTGTGCCAGCGCCGAGCCGCCCAGGCGGTTTTTGAGGCGGCCCAGATCGATCAGCAGCAGTTCGGTATCGACTTCGGCATCCACCAGTAGCTGCGGCGTGAGCGTGGCGCGCACGTCGCCCACCGGCGCGAAGGCGCTCACGATGAGCGAGGGCGGCGCCACCACTTCGCGCGGGCTGCCGCCTTCTTCCCAGCGCGTTTTCATCGACAGTGAATCCTTGCCGACCGGCACCGCGATGCCCAGCGCCGGACAAAATTCCATGCCCACCGCGCGCACCGCGTCGTACAGCGCCGCGTCCTCGCCCCTGTGGCCGGCCGCAGCCATCCAGTTGCAGGACAGTTTGATGTCGGTGAGCGCCGCCACGTCGGCCGCCGCCAGATTGGTGATGGCTTCGCCCACGGCCATGCGCGCGGCCGCGGCGCTATCGATCAGTGCGAGCGGCGTGCGCTCGCCGAGCGCGAACGCTTCGCCGCGATAGCCGCGGAAATCCGCGCAGGTGACCGCACAATCCGCCACCGGCATTTGCCAGGGCCCGACCATCTGGTCGCGCGCCGTGAGGCCGCCCACGCTGCGGTCGCCGATGGTGATCAGAAAGCTTTTCGAGGCCACCGCGGGCAGCCGCAGCACGCGCAGCGCGATCTCCAGCAGGTCGTCGCCGGGCACCGCATAGGGCGCCAGATACACCGGCCGGCGCGACACGTTGCGCAGCATTTTGGGCGGCTTGCCGAGCAGCACGGACAGCGGCATGGCGACCGGCGTGTTGCCGAACTGGCGGTCCGACACGACCAGTTCGTCCTCGCCGCTGGCCACGCCGACCAGCGCATAAGGGCAGCGCTCGCGCGCGCAGAGGGCGGCGAACTCGGCCAGGCGCTGCGGCGCCACCGCCAGCACGTAGCGCTCCTGCGCTTCGTTGCACCACAGTTCCGCCGGGCTCATGCCGCTATCTTCGCTATGCACGTCGCGCAATTCGAAGCGCGCCCCAACCGCGGCCGAGTGCGCCAGTTCCGGCAGCGCGTTCGACAGGCCGCCCGCGCCCACGTCGTGCACCGACAGGATGGGAGAATCGGCCCCCATTTCCCAGCAACGGTCCAGCACTTCCTGCGCGCGCCGCTGCAGTTCCGGATTGCCGCGCTGCACGGAAGCGAAATCCAGGTCGGCGGTATTGGTGCCGGTGCTCACGCTGGAGGCGGCGCCGCCGCCCAGGCCGATCAGCAGCGCCGGCCCGCCCAGTACGATGAAATGCGTGCCGGGACCGAAATTTTCCTTGTGCGCAAGTTCCGCGCCGACATTGCCTATGCCGCCGGCGATCATGATGGGCTTGTGATAGCCGCGCAGTTCGCCCATGAATTCCTGTTCGAAACTGCGGAAATAGCCGGCCAGGTTGGGCCGCCCGAATTCGTTGTTGAACGCGGCGGCACCCAGCGGCCCGTCTATCATGATGTCCAGCGCCGAAGCGATGCGCTCGGGCTTGCCGTAGTCCTTTTCCCAGGGCTGGACATAGCCGGGAATTTTCAGATTGGATACCGAAAAGCCGCACAGCCCGGCTTTGGGTTTGGCGCCGCGCCCGGTTGCGCCTTCGTCGCGGATTTCGCCGCCGGCGCCGGTCGCCGCGCCGGCAAACGGCGATATGGCGGTCGGATGGTTGTGGGTTTCGACCTTGGCCAGATAGTGGGTGGGGCGCGCCTCGTAGCGCCATTCGCCATCCGCGCCGCGCACCAGACGCTGGTAAGGCAGTTCGGGCTGCGCGCATGCCAGTATGGCGGCATTGTCCGAATAGGCCACCACCGTGCCCTGCGGATGCTGCGCGTGGGTGTTGCGTATCATGGCGAACAGCGAGTGCGGCTGCGGCACCGCGTCGATCACGAAATCCGCGTTGAAAATCTTGTGCCGGCAATGTTCCGAATTGGCCTGCGCGAACATCATGAGTTCGACGTCGCTGGGATTGCGTTCGAGCTTGCGGAAAGCCTCCACGAGGTAGTCGATTTCGTCTCCCGACAGCGCCAGCCCCCAATCCGCGTTGGCCGCCTCCAGCGCCGCGCGGCCGCCCGCCAGCACATCCACCACGCGCAACGGCCGCGGCGCCACATGGCGGAACAGGCCGGCCGCCTGGTCCAGACCGTCCAGCACGGATTCGGTCATGCGATCATGCAGCAAGGGCAGCGCCGCCGCGCGCTGGTCCGCATCCCAGGCCGGCGCACCGAGCAGGCCACGCGCCAGTTCCACGCGATAGGCAATGCCGCGCTCTATGCGCAGCACCCAGTCGAAGCCGCAATTTTTCGCAATGTCGGTGGCTTTCGAGGACCAGGGTGAAATGGTGCCCAGACGCGGCACGACCAGCAGCAAATGGCCGGCTGCGGGTTCGGTTTCGTCATCGACCTGCAACAGCAGCTTGAGGCGGTCCAGTTCCTCGGCGCCGGGCGCACGCGTGCATTCCACGAAAAACCACTGCCGGGCGGATACCGCCTTGAACTTCACTATCGCCGCCGCGAGCCGCGCGGAAATGCGCGCCAGGCGCGGCGCGGAAAAAGCCGCGGCGCCGCGCAATTTGAGTATTTCGGGCATGGGGAGAAAATTGAGCGCGTTGGATGGGCGGGCCGAATTATAACGGACCAGGGCGCACGGCCCGCCGCCCGG
>JAEUNN010000755.1 GCA_016791085.1 Rhodocyclaceae bacterium
TCACGCGCTGTTCATCGAATGGCTGCTGCAGCGCGCGCGCACCTATATTTTCACGACCGCCGCGCCGCCCTTGCTGGCCGAAGCCGTGCGTGCAAGCCTCACGCTGATGGCGGGCGGCGACGCCCTGCGCGCACGTCTGGCCGCCCACATTGCCAGTTTGCGGGAAGGTTTGGCCGCCACGCGCTGGCGCCTGCTGCCGTCGCAAACGGCCATCCAGCCGGTGCTGGTGGGCGCGGACGCGACCGCAGTCGAATTGTCCGCGGCGCTGTGGCAGCGCGGCCTGTGGGTGCCGGCCATCCGTCCGCCCACGGTGCCCGAAGGCACGGCGCGGCTGCGCATATCGCTATCCGCCGCGCACGACGAACAACACCTGCAGGCCCTCATCGACGCACTCGTGGCGCTGCAATGACGCCGCTCACGCTGTTCACCGGCTGGGGCATGGACCCCGGCGTGTGGGATGCGCTGGCGGAAAGCCTGCCGCATTTCGACTGCCGCCGCCCGCGGCTCGACTGGGCTTGCCGCGGCGGCCTGGAAGGCCTGGCCGACACGCTGGCCGCCACGCTGCCGCCCGCCGCGCCGCTGGCCGGCTGGTCGCTCGGGGCGATGCTCGCGCTGTGCGTGGCGGCGCGCCATCCGCAGCGCTGCAGCGCGCTGCTGTTGATAGGCGCGACGCCGCGCTTTTGCGCCGCGGCGGATTGGCCGCACGGCGTGCCGGCCGGCCTGCTGGAGGATTTCCGCGCGCAACTTGGCCACGCGCCGGCGGCGCTGCTGCAGCGCTTTTGCGGCCTGCAGGCGCGCGGCGAGGGGGACGCGCGCGGCGCCACGCGCGCACTGCGCGCCCACGCCGACACCGGCGCCGCCACTACGCACCTGGCCGCCGGACTCGATCTGCTCGAACATGCCGACCTGCGGCCGCTCTTGCCACAGATCGCCCAGCCGGTATTATTGCTGCACGGAAGCGACGATTCGATCATCCCGCCTGCCGCCGCGCACTACTGTGCGCAACATCTGCCGCGCGCCGCCCTGGCCGAAATTGCCGCCACGGGGCACGCCCCGCACCTGAGCAAACCGGCGCTGGTCGCCGCCCATCTGCAGGACTGGTTACAGGAATTGCATGGATAGTCTGGAACGCCGCCGCGTGCAAAGCGCGTTCGACCGCGCCGCGCTGCGCTACGACCAGTGGTCGGAATTGCAGCAGCGCGTGGCGCGCGATCTGGCAACCACGCTGGAGCCCGGCGCGGCGGCCGGCGGCTGGGTGCTGGATGCCGGCTGCGGTACCGGCGATGCGCTGCCCTGGCTCGCCCGGCACGCGCAAGAGCGGCTGGTGGCGCTGGATTTTGCGCCGGCCATGTTGCAGGCGGCGCGCCGCCGCCAGCCCGGCGTTGCGGCCGTATGCGCCGATCTGCATGCCCTGCCGTTTTGCGCGGGCCGTTTCGACCTGGTATGGACCAGCCTCACGCTGCAGTGGTGCCGCCTCGCGCCGGCGCTGGGCGAGTGCGCGCGCGTGCTGACCCCGGCCGGCAGGCTGTACGCCACCACGCTGGGCCCCGCCACACTGGGCGAATTGCGCACCGCCTTTGCCGCGGTCGACACGCACCCGCGCGTGCGCAGCTTCAGTGCGGCCGCCGAAGTGAGCGCGGCGCTGGACGTTTGCGGCTTGTTGCCCCTGCGTTTCGAAACGCGCATCTACACCCTGTACCGGCCCAGCCTGCGCGCCGTGCTGGATGACATCAAGGGCATAGGCGCCAATGTCAGCGCGGCGCGCCCGGCGCCGCTGTCGCGCGCGGCCTGGCGCGCCGTCGAGGCGCAGTACGAACGCCTGCGCACCGCGCAGGGCCTGCCCACCAGCTACGAGGTGCTGCAGGTGGTTGCCGCGCGCGCGCCGTCCGGCCGCTCATGACTCAGGCCCAGCCGCTCGCGCCGGCCTATTTCGTGACCGGCACGGATACCGAAATCGGCAAAACCCACGCCAGTTGCTGCCTGCTCGCGGCCGCCGCGCGCTGCGGCCTGCGCGCCGCCGGCATGAAGCCGGTGGCGGCCGGATGCGAATGGCTGGGCGGACGCTGGTGCAACGAGGACGTGGAGCGCCTGCTGGCGGCATCCAGCCTGCGTCTCGCGCCGGAAGTGGTCAATCCTTACCTGTTCCGCGCCGCCATCGCGCCGCACATCGCCGCCGCGCAGGAAGGCCGCAGCATAGAGTTTTCGCCCATCCTGCAGGCGCTGGCGCAAATGCGCGCGGCCGCGGAATTCGTGGTGGTCGAAGGCGTGGGCGGATTTCGCGTGCCGCTGGGCGCGGCCGGCGACAGCGCCGACCTGGCCGTGGCACTGGGCCTGCCGGTCATATTGGTGGTAGGCATGCGGCTCGGGTGCATCAATCACGCCCTGCTCAGCCTGGAAGCGATTGCGGCGCGCGGACTGGCCTGCGCCGGATGGATCGCCAACCGCATAGACCCGGCCATGCCGGTGTATCGCGAAAATATCGCCGCGCTCACGGAACGCCTGGACGCGCCGCTCATCGCAGAATTGCCGCATGCGAACGAGCGCATTGCCGCAAGGCCGCAACTCGAAACCTGGATTCGCGCGCAACTGGACCCGCCCCGCATGTAAGCCCGGACTGGCTGCCACGGTCTAATGGCGTGACCGGCGGCCAGGCCGCCCCCACAGAAAGGAAGTGATATGGACGACAAGACCGACTCCGCCCCGCACTGCGTATTGACCCCCTTGCAGCACCACGTGACGCAGGAAAAAGGCACCGAACGCGCGTTCACCGGCGAATACTGGGATTGCCACGACCAGGGCACCTATCGCTGCGTCTGTTGCGGCGCGCCGCTGTTCGATTCGGCGCACAAATTCGATTCCGGCACCGGCTGGCCCAGCTTCTGGCAGCCCATGGAAAAGGACCAGGTCGGCGAACAAGTCGACCGCAGCCATTTCATGGTGCGCACCGAAGTGCATTGCAACAAATGTGGCGCCCACCTGGGCCACGTGTTCCCGGACGGCCCGCGCCCGACCGGCCTGCGTTACTGCATCAATTCGGCATCGCTGAAGCTCGACAAAAAGTCCGACTGACGTGATTTACGCACGGATTGCACGGCACGGCGCCGGCGCAATCCGTGCCTTGTGCATTGCACCGCCCCCCAGCAGCCGGCATAATCCCCAACCCATGAAATTCCTGATCGATCTCGCGCCCGTCATCCTGTTTTTCGCCACCTACCGCATCGCCGAGGCGCGCACGGATGATGCTTATGCGCTGGCTCAGCGCTTGCTGGGCAGCGATTTTCCGCAGGCTCAGTCCCCCATCCTGCTGGCCACGCTGGTGGCGGTAAGTTTTTCGGTATTGCAGATCGCATATCTGCTGCTGCGCCGGCGCAAGGTGGATGGCATGCTGTGGTTAAGTTTTGCCATCATCGTGGTGTTCGGCGGCGCCACGCTGCTGTTTCACAATCCGACCTTCATCAAATGGAAGCCGACCGTGCTGTACTGGAGCTTCGCCGGTACTTTGGCTGGCGCCCAGCTTTTGATGCGCCGCAACCTTATCCGCAGCATGATGTCTCAAGCCGAACTCGAACTGCCCGACGCCGTATGGAATCAGTTGCTGCGCGCCTGGATCGCTTTTTTCGCCGTGATGGGCGGCCTGAATCTTTACGTCGCGTACAATTTCTCCGAATCCGCCTGGGTGAACTTCAAGGTTTATGGCGGCACCGGATTGATGCTGGCGTTCGTGCTGTTGCAAGGACTCATGATCGCCCGCTTCGTGGAGGATAAATAATCATGCTGTACGCCCTAATAGGCCAGGACGCGCCGGGCCTGCTGGAGCAACGCCTGGCCGTGCGCGCGCAACATTTGGCCCGTCTGGAAGCGCTGCGCGAACAGGGCCGCCTGGTATTGGCGGGGCCGTTTCCGGCCGTCGACTCACCGGATCCCGGACCGGCCGGCTTCACCGGCAGCCTCATCGTGGCCGAATTTGCAAGTTTGAGCGAAGCCGAACAATGGCTCGCCGAGGATGTGTACGTGCGTACCGGCGTCTACGCCTCAACCCAGGTGCGTCCGTTCAAGAAGGTTTTGCCCTGAGTGTCCCTGCAACTGACCATACGCGAGCGCCTCGCGGTGCTCGCCCCGCTGGAACTGGAAATTCAGGACGAATCCGCGCTGCATGCCGGCCATGCCGGCGCGGCGAGCGGCGGACATTACCGCATAAGCATCGTCGCACAGGCTTTTGCGGGCAAATCGCGCCTTGCCCGGCACCGCATGGTTTATGATGCGCTCGCGCCGCTCCTGCAGCACGGCATACACGCACTGGCGATTTCGGCATTCAGCCCGGACGAAGCGCGCAATTGACAATCCGACTCATTCTTCGGTGACGCCGCCGGCCCTGCCGTCGCGAATTACTTTCACGTGCCGGGCGCTTATCCCCGGTTTATTCAAAAAGGAACTTTGATGAAGTACAGACTGACCGTCGTCCTCGCCGCCCTGCTTTCCTCCCTGACCCTGCCCGCCGTTGCGGCAACGCCCAAGCCCGCCGCCGCGGCGCCGGCCGGCGGCACGACGCTGGCCACCGTGAATGGCAAGGCCATCCCGGCCTCGCGCGCGGATGCCGTAATCCGCAATCAGCAGCAACAGGGCCGCCAGGTTGATGACAACATGCGCGCGGTGGTCAAGGAAGAACTTATCCGGCGCGAAGTGGTGGCACAAGAAGCGCAGAAAAAGGGCCTGGACAAAAATCCCGAGTTCCAGACCGAACTGGACATGATGCGCCAGGAAATGCTGGTGCGCGCCTACGTGCTCGACTTCATCAAAACCAACCAGATCAGCGACGAGCAGATCAAGCAGGAATATGAAGCCCAGCGCGCCCAGGCCGGCAGCAAGGAATACAAGGTGCGCCACATCCTCGTGAAAACCGAAGATCGCGCCAAGGAACTCATAGGCAAGTTGCAGGCCGGCGCGAAGTTCGAAGATCTGGCCAAAGAATCCGAAGACCAGGGCAGCAAGGACAAGGGCGGCGATCTGGACTGGATGCTGCCGACCGGGCTGCCCAAGCCCCTGGCCGACGTGGTGACCAAGCTCGAAAAGGGCAAATTCACCGCGACGCCGGTTCAATCGCAGATGGGTTATCACATTTTCCGCGTCGATGACGTGCGCGACTGGAAAGCGCCCACGCTGGACGAGAAAAAGGGCCAGTTGCAGCAATTCCTGCAACAACAGGCGCTGGAAAAGCGCGTGGCCGAACTGCGCAAGTCAGCCAAAGTTCAATAAACGGTTTGCGCGCGCCGGGCAATAGCATGCGCCGGCGCGCCGCCTGACACGGCGGCAGCTAGCCGGCCGTGGTGGTGCCGCGGGCGGATTCGCTCCGGGCGCCCGCCTGGCCCGCGTGCGGCGCGTCCGCGCCGCCATCTTCCCAGCTTACCTGTAGCGCTTCGGCAAGTTCTTCGCAGGACTCGGACAATGCCGCCACGAGCGCGTCCGCATCGTCCGCGCGCGCCGTGCAGGTAAGCAGGCTCAAACAATACTGCCCGACAAATTTGAGCACCCCGGCGCCCAGGAACTGGCCGTCCAGCAACGACGGCAACTGGTAAGTTTCGACCGCCCGCGCCAGCCCGAAATGGCAGGGCCCGGCCACGCTGGGCAGCCGCGTATAGCTCAGGTTGGCAAGCGGCGGCACGTCGTCGTCATAGCTCAGTTCGCGCACGATGAAAGGCAGCAGCAGGCGCCCCGTGTAGGTTTCCAGATTGCGCAGCGGCATCTCGCACAAGCGGCGGCGCGCTTCGGCCTCGGCCGCGGCGATGCGGGACAGGCGCGCGGCCGCATCGTCCAGGTCGGTGGCGAGCGGCAGCACCATGGCGCTCAGCCGGAATTCCAGATCGGAACGCCCCAGACGCGCCACATCCACCGGCACGCATGCCGTTAGCGTTTGCGCCGGCAACGCCCCGTTGGCCAGCAGGTGGCGCCGCACGGCGCCGCCAAGGATCGCGAGCAAAACGCTGTCCGAGCCGGCGCCGGCGGCGGCACACAGGCGCGCCAGGTTGGCTTCGCTCAGCGTGTAAGTGCGCAGCATGCGGCCGCTGCAATCGTGCCGGTCGGCCGTTCCGGGCGGCACCGCGGGAATGGCCGGCGCATCTTCCTGCAAGGTTTGCCTGGCCAGCAGCGCGGAGCGCGCAATCGCCGCACCCAGGCTGCCATAACCGCTGGACAGCGCCTGCACCTGCTGGGCCAGGCGTTTCGACAGCCCCGGCAAACGTATGCCGGCAGCGTGACGCGCCTCGTGCGCGGCCTGCGTCCAGAACGGGCGCGCCTCCCGGTCCGATGCTTCGGCGCTGAATCCGGCCGTAAAGCGCTTGAGGCCATGCAGTACGTCGAGCAGACATTCGTGCAGCTTGATGAACCAGGCGAAGCGCCCGCCGCCCAGGCCGTCGATGAATACACATTGCCAGAGCGGGTGGGAACGATCCAGCGGCGCGGCTTCCAGCCTGGCCAGCTGTTCGTGCAGACAGGCCGGCCGCGGCTCGGCGAGGACCACATACGGCAGGTGATAGTCCGGTTTGATGTGCTCGATTTCCCGCCAGGCCGGCGTGGCGCGCACCGGCGCACCCTGTTCGGCAAGCTGGAAATTGAACGGCGCCGCGGCGCGGGTGTGACTTTGCAGGCGCTGGTGCAATTGCCGGGCGAAATCGGGCGCGGCGCCCGGGGGCGCATCGAACACGACCAGCGTGCAAAGGTGGAACGGAGTGCGCGGCGACTCCAGGAGCAGCAGCGACCACTCCATGGGACTAACTTGCCTCATTGTCCTCCTCCTGCAGGCTGTTCCGACCCGGACCTGTTATACCGATCGGCCCTATGCAGAAATTATAGGAAGACTAATTGCAGTTTCGCAAAAATATGCGCGCAAACGCCCACCCGGCGTGCCGCAGCAGGCGCCCCGCCGCGCGCGGGGCGTTGCCGACCGCGGCGGGGCGCCGGGAAGGCCGGCGCTCAGCTGGGTTTGCGGAAATTTATGCGTCCGCCTTCCGCATCCACCACGATCACGTCGCGCGCCGCGAAGCGCCCTTCCAGGATTTGCCGGGCGAGCGGATTTTCTATGTACTCCTGGATCGCGCGCTTGAGCGGACGCGCCCCGAACACCGGATCGAAACCAGCTTTGGCGATTTCATCCAGCGCCGCGTCGCTTACCTGCAGGCGCATTTCCATGCGTGCCAGACGCGCTTCCAGATAGCCGAGCTGGATGCGCGCGATGCCGGCGATCTGGCGCTGGTCCAGCGCATGGAACACCACCACCTCGTCGATGCGGTTGATGAATTCGGGCCGGAAAAACGCCTTGACCTCGGTCATCACGGCGGCCTTCACGGCCGCGTATTCGGCGCCCGCCATCTGCTGGATCATGTGGCTGCCCAGGTTGCTGGTCATGACCATGACCGTGTTCTTGAAATCCACGGTGCGGCCCTGCCCGTCCGTCATGCGGCCGTCGTCGAGCGCCTGCAGCAGCACGTTGAACACGTCCGGATGGGCCTTTTCGACCTCGTCGAACAAAATCACGCTATACGGCTTGCGGCGCACCTGTTCGGTCAGCTGGCCGCCTTCGTCGTAGCCCACATAGCCCGGCGGCGCCCCGATCAGGCGCGCCACGGAATGCTTCTCCATGTATTCGCTCATGTCTATGCGCACCAGGTGTTCGGGGCTGTCGAACAGGAAATTCGCCAGGGCCTTGCACAGTTCGGTTTTGCCCACGCCGGTGGGCCCGAGGAACAGGAAAGATCCATACGGCCGGTTGGGGTCGGACAAACCCGCGCGCGAGCGCCGGATCGCGTCCGCCACCATGCGCACGGCTTCGTCCTGGCCGACCACGCGTTCGTGCAGGCGCGCCTCCATCTGCAGCAGTTTGTCGCGCTCGCCCTGCATCATTTTGCTGACCGGTATGCCGGTCGCGCGCGACACGACTTCGGCGATTTCTTCGGCGCCGACCTGGGTGCGCAGCAATTTGTTGGGCGTCGCCGGCACCACGGCGCCTTCCGCCTGATTGAGTCTGGCTTCCAGTTGCGGCAGCCGGCCGTACTGGATTTCCGCCAGCTTGTCGAATTGCCCCTTGCGCTGCAGATCGGCCATCTGCGCGCGCAGGCGTTCGATTTCTTCCTTGATGTGCTGGCTGCCCGCAAGCTGCGATTTTTCGGCGCGCCAGATTTCTTCGAGGTCGGCGTATTCCTTGCCGAGCCGCGCGATTTCTTCTTCGATCAGGCCGTAGCGCTTTTTCGAAGCTTCGTCGGATTCCTTGCGCACGGCTTCGCGCTCTATCTTGAGCTGGATCATGCGGCGGTCCAGCCTGTCCATGGCTTCCGGCTTGGAATCGATTTCCATCTTGATGCGCGCCGCCGCCTCGTCGATCAGATCGATGGCCTTGTCGGGCAGGAAGCGGTCGGTAATGTAGCGGTTGGACAGTTCGGCCGCCGCCACGATGGCCGGGTCGGTAATGTCCACGCCATGGTGCACCTCGTAGCGTTCCTGCAGGCCGCGCAATATGGCGATGGTGGCTTCCACGCTGGGTTCGCCCACCAGCACTTTCTGGAAGCGGCGTTCCAGCGCGGCATCCTTTTCTATGTACTTGCGGTATTCGTTCAGCGTGGTCGCGCCTATGCAGTGCAGTTCGCCGCGCGCGAGCGCCGGCTTCAACATGTTGCCGGCGTCTATGGCGCCTTCCGCCTTGCCGGCACCGACCATGGTGTGCAATTCGTCGATGAACAGGATGATGCGGCCTTCGTCCTGCGACACGTCCTTGAGCACCGCCTTCAGCCGCTCCTCGAATTCGCCGCGGTATTTGGCGCCGGCCAGCAGACCGGCCATATCCAGCACCAGCACCCGCTTGCCCTTGAGCGACTCCGGCACCTCGTCATTCACGATGCGCTGGGCCAGCCCTTCCACGATGGCGGTTTTGCCCACACCGGGTTCGCCGATCAGCACCGGATTGTTTTTCGTGCGGCGCTGCAATATCTGTATCGTGCGGCGGATTTCGTCGTCGCGGCCTATCACCGGGTCGAGCTTGGCCTGGCGCGCGCGCTCGGTCAGATCGATGGTGTATTTTTTGAGCGCTTCGCGCTGGCCTTCGGCTTCCGCCCCATTTACGGTCTGGCCGCCGCGCAGCGCGTCGACCGCGG
Organism: Rhodocyclaceae bacterium; assembly: GCA_016791085.1. Taxonomy (GTDB): domain Bacteria; phylum Pseudomonadota; class Gammaproteobacteria; order Burkholderiales; family Rhodocyclaceae; genus JAEUNM01. The sequence continues at coordinate 9,138 of JAEUNN010000755.1, forward strand.
CTTCGAGCGCCTTGCGCGTAACACCGGCTTCTTTCAGCGCACGCCCGGCTTCGCCCTTGTCTTCGCTGGCGGCGAGCAGGAACAGTTCGCTCGCGATGTACTGGTCGCCGCGCTTTTGCGCTTCCCGGTCGGTCAGGTTCAACAGGCCGGTCAGCTCGCGGCCGATCTGGATTTCGCCGCCCGTGCCCTGTACCTGCGGCAGCCGCAGCAGGGCCTGGTCCAGCAGTTTGCGCAGACGCGGAACATTGCCGCCGGCGCGCTCGATGAGCGAGCCGGTCGCGCCGTCCTCGTCCTGCAGCATGGCCAGCAGCACATGCACGGGTTCTATGAATTGATGATCGCGCCCCACGGCGATGCTTTGCGCTTCGCCCAGCGCATGCTGGAATTTGGTCGTCAGTTTGTCGATGCGCATGGTGCGCCTCCCGCGGAAAAGTCAGTCTGGAGCGCAAATGGGGCTC
>JAEUNN010000840.1 GCA_016791085.1 Rhodocyclaceae bacterium
GGCAACGGCAGCGTGAATGGCGACCTCGTGGTGGGCGGATCGAGCGCACTCGCACCCGGCTTTTCGCCCGGCGCGCTCACCATCAACGGCAACCTCACGCTGGCGCCGAACAGCGTGCTGGACATACAGATAGGCGGCAGCGCGGCCGGCACGCAATTCGACTACATACACGTGACCGGCAGCGCCAGCATCGCCGGCACCCTCAACGTGAGTCAGTACAACGGCTATGTGGCCCCGGCGGGCAGCCAGTTCGCGTTCATGGATTTCGCCTCGGTGAGCGGCAGTTTCGGCCAGGTCAATCTGCCGGCCGAACTGGGAGGCCTCAACCTGGCCTACACCTCGGGCGCGCTATTGCTGTCGGTGCCGGGCGCGGATGTCGTAACGCCCTCGGTGCTGGCGGGCGCGAACGACATCGTCGCCTCGACGATACTTGCGCCGCTGGACAGACTGAGCCCGCTGGACACCGACACCCCGGTCGGCGAAATCATCATCACCACCACGACCAGCCTGTCCAGGCGTATAGACAAGGAAACTCCATCATGCGTGCGCTGACTACCCGTGCTTTGCTTGGCTCCCGCTGTGCGCTGGCGGGCTTGGCGCTATTGGCCGTCGGCGCGGCGCAGGCGCAGGACACGGCCGCCCGGCTGGGCGGCGTCACCGGCATCGTGTCGGTGCAGCGCGCCGACGGGCAGGTGGCGGTGCTCGCCCAAGGCTCCACGCTGCGCGCGGGCGACGTCGTGAAAACCGAAAGGGATAGTTACGCGCGCATCAGTTTTACCGACGGCGGCGAAGTGGCCATGCGGCCGGAAACGCAAATCCGCATCCAGTCGTATGCCTACGAAGAAGCCAAGCCGCAGTCGGATTCGCTGGTGTTGCAATTTCTGCGCGGGGGCTTTCGCGCCGTGACCGGCCTCATAGGCAAGCGCGGCAACCGCGACGCCTACAAGGTGGCCGCACCCACGGCCACCATAGGTATACGCGGCACCGACTATATCGCGCGGCTGTGCGACGAAAGCTGCAAGCAGGCACAGGCCGCGGCACCGGGCCGCAAGCCACAGGCGCTGGACATCGTGGCGCGCGTGGCAACGCACGCCGGCAAGGGCTCCATCGTGTCGAACACCGGGCAGGAGCGCGCAATCGACCAGGGCGTGCCGCTGTATATCGGCGATCTGGTCAAGACCGACAGCAACGCCCATGCGGTACTGGTATTTACCGACAATTCCCGCGTGACCGTGCAGCGCGACAGTTCTTTCGTGGTGAACCGCTTTCAGTTCGACGCCAAAAGCCCGGAATCGGGCAATGTGATTTTCGAATTGCTGCGCGGCGGCGCCCGCTTCGTGACCGGCCTGGTCGGCAAGGCGCGGCCGCGCGCCTTTCACGTAAATACCGTGACCGCCACGATAGGCGTGCGCGGCACCGGGTTCGACCTGTATTGCGCGCCCAAAGGCAGTGCCGAACCGGCCGCCTCGGGCAGCGCGCCGCCATCGGCCGATTGCAACGAAACCCTGTTCCAGTCTACCTGGGACGGCCAGACCGAAATTCAGGCCGGCGGCACCACCACCCTGGTGGCGGCCGGCGCCGCCGCGGTCGTGAGCGAGCCCGGCAAAGCCCCGCAAATGCTCACCGACGTTCCGGCCTTCCTGAAAAACAACGAAGCGCCGCGCCCCGACCAGGTGCCGGTGGATGCCGGCACCCTGTTCGGCGCCGCCGACGCGCCGGGCGGGGCCGGTCTGTTCGTATCGGTCGTGGACGGCCAGGTGGTGCTCACGCGCGGCGGCGACGTTCGCGAATTCCAGCGCGGCGAGGCGGCATTTGCCGGTACCGAAGGCTCGATCCGGCTGTTGCAAAGTTCGCCGGCGTTCATGCAGAAAGATCCTTATCTGCAGTCCATGAAATTCGATCCGGTAAGTTGTCTGGCGCAGTAAGTTGCGCGGCCGGCGCCGCGCCGGCCGGATTTGGATGCCCCGGCGCGGCGGCGCGCACGCCGGCACGCGCGAAATCCTTGACCCCGGGCGCTCGCGCGCCTATGAAACGTGCATGGGCGCGGGCCTGTGCCGCCGGCGCCCGCTACCATGAAAGGACCCGCCATGACGGCATTCAATATCGTGCGTTTTCGCGTCAAGCCCGGCCGCGAAGAAGCGTTCCTGGCCGCGCATCGCAATGCCAGAGCGGATTTCGCGGGCTTCCGGCGCGGCTCCATGGTGAAAACCGGGGAGCGCAGTTACTGCCTGGTCGGCGAATGGGACAGTTTCGACAGCATCGTCGCGGCGCGGCCGCAAATGATAGGCCTGCTCGATACGTTCCGCGCCGAACTGGAAGATTTGGGCGGCGGTCTGGGCATGACCGACCCGGTGTCGGGCGAGGTGATCATGGAACTGGGCTCCTGAGCGGCAGCGACCCGCCCTAGCCCGTCCCCGGCGCGCGCCCGCCCTGCGCGGCACGCGCGCCGCGTGCTGCTCAAGCCTCCGGACCGCGCTGGTGCAGGAAGGCCGCGTGGCGCGGCGCGCGCTTGGTGCGCGACCATTCGTCCAGCATGGCCCACTTGACCGCATCCAGCCGCGCCAGCACGACGGCCTCGTCGGGGTCCGGGCAGGCCAGTTCGAGGCGGTGGCCGTTGGGGTCGAAAAAATAGATGGAATGGAAAGCACCGTGGTCCACCACGCCCAGCACATCCACGCCGTTCTGTTGCAGGTGGGCGCGAAATTCCAGCAGTTGCTGCATGGTCTCGACGCGGAACGCAATGTGCTGCACCCACTCCGGCGTATTGGGGTCGCGCCCCATGGGCGCTTTGGTGGGCAATTCGAAAAACGCCAGCACATTGCCGCCGCCCGCGTCGAGAAACACGTGCATATACGGATCCGGCTCCTGGGTGGACGGCACGCGGTCCTCGGCGATCGCCAGCACGAATTTCATGTTCAGCATCTGTTCGTACCACAGCACGGTTTCGCGCGCGTCGCGGCAACGGTAGGCGACGTGATGTATACGTTCCACCTTCATGGTCCGGCCTCCACCTTGAGCGTGCCGCGGCGCAACTGGTCGCGCTCCAGCGCGGCGAACAAGGCCTTGAAATTGCCTTCGCCAAATCCTTCGTCGGCCTTGCGCTGTATGAACTCGAAAAACACCGGCCCCAGCAGCGTTTGCGAAAAAATCTGCAGCAACAGGCGCGGCTGGGTGCCGGCCGTGGAGCCGTCCAGCAGGATGCCGCGCGCCTGCAGCGCCGCCACCGGCTCGCCGTGGCCGGGCAGGCGTTCTTCCAGCATGTCGTAATAGGCGTCGCTGGGCGCCGGCATGAGCGGCACGCCGGCCATTTGCAGCGCATCCACGCTGGCTATCAGGTCGTCGCTCAACAGCGCCACGTGCTGTATGCCTTCGCCGTTGAACTGCATGAGAAATTCCTCGATCTGCCCGCTGCCGCGGCCGGCGTCTTCATTGAGCGGTATGCGTATGCGCCCGTCCGGCGCGGTGAGCGCGCGCGAGGTCAGGCCGGTGTATTCGCCCTTGATGTCGAAATAGCGTATTTCCCGGAAATTGAACAAGCGCTCGTAGAAGGCCCCCCAATACGCCATGCGCCCGTGGTACACGTTGTGCGTGAGGTGGTCGATTTCGCGCAGGCCGTGGCCGGGCGGGTGGCGCTCCACGCCGGGCAGAAATTCGAAATCTATGTCGTAAATGGCGCGGCCGTCCTGATAGCGGTCTATCAGGTAGAGCGGCGCCCCGCCTATGCCCTTGATGGCCGGCAGGCGCAATTCCATAGGGCCGGTAGGAATGTCTATGGGCTGGGCGCCCAGTTCCAGCGCGCGCGCGTAGGCGCGGTGCGAATCGCGCACGCGAAACGCCAGTCCGCACGCCGCAGGGCCGTGTTCGGCCGCGAAATAGGCGGCGATGCTGTGCGGTTCGCGATTCACGATGAAATTGATGTCGCCCTGGCGGTACAGCACGACATCTTTGGAACGATGCCGCGCGACCAGACTGAAGCCAAGCTTTTCGAACAGCGGCTCCAGCAAGCCGGGCTCGGGCGAGGCGAATTCGACGAACTCGAATCCCATCAGGCCCATGGGATTTTCAAACAGGTCTGCCATGCTGTCGCTCCGTGGGCGCGCGCCGGCCGCATGCCGCAGGCGCCCGCATACATCTGGCTGACCGATACCGGCGCCGCGCGTTCCGTCGCGGGCGCCGGCGCCTACCAGCTAGGCGCGCGGCGGCAGGCGAAAATGCCGCGACAAGGCGCTGGCCCAGATCGCCAGCGCCAGCACGAACCCGATCAGCGCGGCGATGAAGGGCGCAGTGTCCAGATAGGCCGGCACATTCTGGTTGGCGCGCATGACCAGCCAGTGCATCACGGCCAGAAACAGCGCGGTGAGCGTGGCACAGCGCGCCATGTGGCAGCCCAGCCAGGCCAGGGTTGCGGCACGGCGCGGCCCGGCCAGCCAGTACTCGCGATTGGGCACGTTCACGCGCGGCGACTTGCCGGAGCGGCCCACCAGCGGCACGAAAGCCACCAGCATGGGCAGCGCCAGCACCAGGCCGCCCATGATTGCCAGATAATGGTGGCGCGCCATCCAGCCATCGGCGTAGCCGGAGCCGCCGAAATGCGTGGCCGTGATGTCGGGCAGCGCAGCGCCGCTCCACAGCACGAACAATAGCGCCGCCGCATCCACCAGCACGAAACGCCAGCGCGCGCCGCGCGCCTCGCTCGCATGGGCGGGGGCTTTGATGGGAACTGCAAGATCGGATATCAATCTGAATGCCTCG
>JAEUNN010000893.1 GCA_016791085.1 Rhodocyclaceae bacterium
CCCATATTCCGGCACGCGGAATTTCCAGACAAACCGAGGAGAGGAACAGTCATGCAGATCGCGAACAATTCTTACGTGGTGACCGGCGGCGCATCCGGCCTGGGGGCAGCCACGGCGCGCATGATCGTGCAACAAGGCGGCAAGGTGGTGCTGGCCGACGTGAATCCGGATGCCGGCGCCGCCCTGGCCGCCGAACTGGGCGCCGCGGCGCGTTTCGTTGCCACCGATGTGACCAGCGCATCGAGCGCACAGGCCGCGTTCGAGGTCGCCACCGGCATGGGCACGCTGCGCGGGCTGGTCAATTGCGCCGGCGTGGCGCCCGCCGAAAAGGTGGTCGGGAAAGAAGGCCCGCACGCGCTGGATTCGTTCGCACGCACCATCAACATCAATCTGATCGGCACCTTCAACATGATACGGCTGGCCGCCGCGATCATGAGCCGCAACGCCCCGGATGAAGGCGGCGAGCGCGGCGTGATCGTGAGCACCGCGTCGGTGGCGGCATTCGAAGGCCAGCTGGGCCAGGCCGCCTATGCGGCGTCCAAGGGCGGCGTGGTGGCCATGACGCTGCCCATCGCGCGCGAACTGGCGCGCAGCGGCATACGCGTGCTGGCCATCGCGCCGGGCCTCATGGAAACGCCCATGCTGCTGGGCATGCCGCCCGAAGTGCAGGAATCGCTCGGCAAGATGGTGCCGTTCCCGGCGCGCATGGGCAAGCCGGCCGAATATGCCGCGCTGGTAGAACACATTTTCAACAATACTTATCTCAACGGCGAAGTCATACGCCTGGACGGCGCCATACGCATGGCCGCCCGCTAAGCCCCACACCCGGAGAACCATCATGTCGCACGATCCAGTAGTCATCGTTTCCGCCGCCCGCACGCCCATGGGTTCGTTCCAGGGTGGCCTGGCCAGCCTGAGCGGTGCCCAATTGGGCGCCGAAGCCATACGCGCCGCCGTGGCGCGCGCCGGTGTGGACCCCGCGCAAATCGAAGAAGTGCTCATGGGCTGCGTGCTGCAGGCCGGCCAGGGCCAGGCTCCGGCGCGCCAGGCCGCGCTGCTGGCCGGCCTGCCTATTTCGGCGGCATGCACGACCATACACAAGGTGTGCGGGTCGGCCATGAAAGCCGCCATGCTGGGCCACGACGGCATACTGGCCGGGTCTTACGGCATCGTCGTGGCGGGCGGCATGGAATCCATGACCAACGCCCCCTACCTGCTGCCCAAGGCGCGCGGCGGCTACCGCCTGGGCCACGGCCAGTTGTTGGACCACATGTTCCTGGACGGCCTGGAAGACGCCTACGCCAAAGAAACGCGCGGCCGCCTCATGGGCACTTTCGCCGAAGATTGCGCCGGCGCCTACGGCTTTACGCGCGAAGCCCAGGACGCCTATGCCATACGCTCCACACTGCGCGCGCAAACCGCCTGCAACGACGGCAGTTTCGATTGGGAAGTCACGCCGGTCAGCGTGGCGGGCAAGAAGGGCGACACGCTCATCGCCAAGGACGAAGGCCCGTTCGCGGTCAATATCGAAAAAATCCCCAGCCTCAAACCGGCGTTCCGCAAGGACGGCACGGTCACCCCGGCCAATTCCTCGTCGATATCCGACGGCGCCGCGGCGCTGGTGCTCATGCGCGCCTCGCAAGCCGACCGGCTGGGCCTGAACCCGGTCGCGCGCATCGTCGCGCACACCACCCACGCAGGCGTGCCGGCGCAGTTCCCGACCGCGCCGGTGGGCGCCATGCGCAAGCTGTTCGCGAAAACCGGCTGGAGTGCGGCATCGGTCGATCTGTTCGAAATCAACGAAGCGTTCGCCAACGTGGCCATGGCCGCGCTGCACGACCTGGAACTCGATCCGGACAAGGTGAATGTGCATGGCGGCGCCTGTGCGCTGGGCCACCCGATCGGAGCGTCCGGCGCGCGCATCGTCGTGACCCTGCTGGGCGCGCTGCGCAAGCGCGGCGCCAGGCGCGGCGTCGCCAGCCTGTGCATAGGCGGCGGCGAAGCGACCGCGCTGGCCCTCGAAACGCTGTGAGGAGGACGGCATGATCCTGACCGCGGAACAAGAACTGATCCGGGACTCCATGCGCGCGTTCGCGCAGGAGCGGCTGGCCCCGTTTGCGGCCGAGTGGGACCGCAAGCACACCTTTCCGGCGCAGGCGCTCAAAGAACTGGGCGAACTGGGCGCGCTGGGCATGGTCGTGCCGGAACAATGGGGCGGCGCCGGCATGGATTACATGAGCCTGGTGCTCACGCTGGAAGAAATCGCGGCCGGCGACGGCGCCACCTCGACCATCGTATCGGTGCAGAACTCGCTGGCCTGCGGCATCACGCTCAAATACGGCACCGACCAGCAGAAAGAAACCTGGCTCAAACCGCTCGCGCGCGGCCAGATGCTGGGCTGTTTCTGCCTGACCGAACCGCATACCGGCTCCGACGCCGCCGCCATCACCACGCGCGCCGAACGCGACGGCGAGCATTTCGTGCTGAACGGGGTGAAACAGTTCATCACCACCGGCAAGCACGCGCAGGTAGCCATCGTATTCGCGGTGACCAACAAGGCGGCCGGCAAGAAAGGCATTTCCTGCTTCCTGGTGCCGACCGGCACGCCCGGCTATATCGTCGGCCGCACCGAAGAAAAGCTGGGCCAGCATGCGTCGGACACGGTGCAGATACTGTTCGAAAACTGCCGCGTGCCGGCCTCCCTGCTGCTGGGCGAAGAGGGCGAGGGCTACCGCATCGCCCTGTCCAACCTCGAAGCCGGACGCATAGGCATTGCCGCGCAAAGCGTGGGCATGGCGCGCGCGGCCCTGGAAGCCGCGGTGCGCTACGCCAAGGAACGCGTGACTTTCGGCGTGCCCATCATCGAGCATCAGGCGGTCAGTTTCCGCCTCGCCGACATGGCCACGCAGCTGGATGCGGCGCGGCTCATGGTGTGGCGCGCGGCGATGCTGAAGGACGCCGGCCGGCCTTGCCTCAAAGAAGCATCCATGGCCAAAATGTTCGCGTCCGAAGCCGCCGAAAAAATCGCCTCCGATGCGATACAGATACATGGCGGCGTGGGCTATACGAGCGATTTTCCGGTCGAGCGCATCTATCGCGACGTGCGCATCTGCCAGATTTACGAAGGCGCCAACGACATCCAGCGCCTCGTGATCGGCCGCGCCATGGCGCAGTGAATGCGCGCCGGCAAAACCACTGCACAAAATTTCCCTGGAGGAGGAACGCAACATGAGTTGTCAGACGCAATATCAGGACAAGCGCATGAGCGCCGCGGAAGCCCTGCGCCTGGTCAAGGATGGGGACATGATCATCGTGCCCACCGGCGTGGGCGAACCGCCGACC
>JAEUNN010000908.1 GCA_016791085.1 Rhodocyclaceae bacterium
GCGCGCGTGCTGGCGCTGCCCGCGCAAAACCGCCAACACGTGGGTGCCGGCGAGGTGCTGGCGGAACTGGAATCGCCCGAACTGGAACGCCGCATCGCCACCGCGCGCCTGACGGAATCCACGCTGCGCTGGCAGCTCGAGCGCCAGGCGCTCAGCGAAAAACTCCAGCAGCAGGGTGAGGCGCTGCGCCACCATTGGGCGGAAGCCGGCGCGCAATTGCAGGGCTTGCTCGCGGAGCGCGAAAAGCTCAGCGTGCGCGCACCTTTCGACGGCGCCATCCTGGCGCGCAACGACGAACTGGCACCGGGCACCTGGCTCGCGGCCAAAGAAATGCTGTTCGCGGTGGCCGACCGCAGCGCGACCGTCGTGGATGCCTATGTCAGCGAAGCCGACCGCGAACGCATAGCGCCCGGCGCGCCCGCGCGCTTCGTGCCGGAAGCCGTGGAATTCGGCCGCCATGACTGCCGCATCGCCGAAATCGACCGCGTCAATGTGGCCGACCTGGAACACCCGGAACTGGCTTCGACCTACGGCGGCGCGCTCGCCACCCGCCCCGACGCACGCGCCGGCACGCCAGCGACGGCCGCGGCGCAGCCGGCCCTGCAGCCGGCGCAGAGCATTTACCGGGTGCGGCTCGCGGATTGCGCGCCGGCGCTGGCGCCCGCGCTGCGCCTGCGCGGCACGGCGCAACTCGAAGCGAGCGGCGTGAGCCCGCTGGCCGGCGCACTGCGCCACGCCCTGCGCGTGCTGGCGCGAGAAGCCGGATTTTGAGCCGCTGTCCGGTGGTCTTTGCCGGACGATACGGGTACAGGCCACACTGCCCGCGCGGCGCGATCTTGTTCGAGCGCCGCGCGTAACCACTACGGCACTTGCAGCGCGCGCGTTGGCATCTACACACTTATCCGCAACTTACGGCCGCCCCCGAGCCGCGAAAATCCATACCGCCCGCATGGCATGGCCGCGCCTTTTGCCCTGCTGTGAGGACCCGAACGCCGCATGCGCGGCATGCTGCCCGGCGCCTTGCGTGCCGGCACGTGAGCGCGTGCGAAGCGCTTGGGGTGCAGGCGCGGCAGCACCTCGCGCGCCTCGCGAAGTGGCGCCGCGGGGCACGAACCCCCCAACTAAGTCGCGCATCGGCACACCACCTGCGTGCCGCAACGGCGGGCCTGCAAGCAAGCAACGGCGTACTGTCGACGCCGTTATCGTCAGCGCGTCGCAAGCTGATTATCCCGCATACGCACGGGACAGCTTTTTTCGCGTTCGACACGGACGAAAATTCTATATGCTTCCGGCGCCTTCGTTCGCGCAGATTGCGGGCGGGCCGGGCCGCGCAATCCAGGCGGGGGCGCGGGCGTCATGGCGCCTGCATAGTTGCCCCGCCGCGCCCAAGGGCGCATGTGCCGGAGGAATGTAGGATAATTAAGTCAGTCTTGAGCGGAGAGGTTTACCCGTGCCGTTAGACCCTAATCGCAGGCTTTTCCAGGTCGCGGTAGGGCTGGTATTGCCATCCGCCGCTACGCTTCTGCAGTTCCTGATGTGGGACTATATGCAGCCGCTGGTGTGGCTGCTGTACTTTCCGGCGGTATTTTTTTCGGCCCTGGTTGCCCGCCTGCCAGGCGGCATTACGGCGACCTGCGCCGGAACCCTGGTGGGCTGGTACCTGTTCCTGCCGCAGCGCTATTCCTTTGCACTGGACCCGCTCGCGCCGGGCGCACTTTCACTTGCGGTGTTCTTCCTGTCCGGCGTCGCATTCACGATCACGCTGGACCGCCTGCGCAGCCGCGCGGAGCGCCAGGCCGTGCAACATGCCGTAGAGGCCAACGAAGAGCGCCTGCGGCTCGCCATGGAGGCAACCGAGGCCGCCATCTGGGACTGGAACCCGCAAACCGGCCAGGTGTATCTGTCGCCGACCTATTACGCCATGGTGGGTTGCGCGCCGCCCGAAAACCCGCCGGATTTCGAATTTTTCAAATCCACGATACATCCTGCCGACCTGCCCGGCGTGCTGGAACTTATGGACCGGCACATGGCCGGCGCCACGCCCAACCTTGGCCTCGAATACCGCATGGTCACCCGATCCGGCGCCCTGCGCAGGGTGCGCAACCAGGGCCGGGTGGTTCTGCGCGATGCGGCCGGCCGGCCGCTGCGCATGCTGGGCAGTGTCGTCGACATCGGCGCCCAGAAAGAGGCGGAACAGGCGCTCGCCGAAAGCGAGTCGCGCTTCAGGCTGCTCGCTACCGCGACATTCGAAGGCATCGCGATTACCGAACGCGGGCGTTTCATCGACGCCAACGATCAACTGCTGCATCTGCTGGGCTATGCGCGCGAACAACTGATGGGCCGTGAAATGGCCGATATCCTGCCGCCGGACCAACGTGCAGGCATACTCGCCAGCATGCGGCTGGGTGACGACAAGACGCTCCAGCACGGCGTCATGCACAAATCCGGCCGCGTCATGGAGGTGGAGGCGCACGGCCAGACCAGGCAGGTTGGCGCCCGCACGATACGCATCACGGCCCTGCGCGACATCAGCGAACGGCGCCGCATGGAAGAAGAACTGGCCGACCACAGGGCGCACCTGGAGCGCCTGGTGGCCGAACGCACGGCTGCGCTGACCGCGTCGGAAGCGAGATTCCGCGGCCTGGTGGATCAATCCCTGGCCGGCATCGATATCGTGCAGGACGGCTATTTCCGCTACGCCAACCAGGCATTCGCAAAAATGCTCGGCTACGACTCGCCGGCGGATCTGGTGGACAAGCTCACCGTGGCCGACGTGGTGGCGCCGGAATTCCTGGCGATGGTCGAACATAGCCTGGAAAAGCGCGAAAGCGGCGACACGGATGGCGTGCGCTACCAGGTCACTGCGCTGCGCCGCGACGGCCGCCGCGTGGAACTCGAAGTATTCGGCCGCCGTATCGATTACGAAGGACGGCCCGCGAACATCGCCGTGGTGCTGGACGTGACCGCGCGCAAGCAGCTGGAACAGGAGCGCGCCGAAGCGCTGGAACAGCTGGCCCGCGCCAAGGATGCGGCGGAAGCGGCCAACCATGCCAAGAGCACTTTCCTCGCCAACATGAGCCATGAAATCCGCACGCCGCTCAACGCGATACTGGGCATGGCCCACTTGATGCGTCACGCCGGCCTGCTGGACAAGCAGAAAGATCGCCTGCTCAAGATCGAACAGGCCGGCGACCACCTGCTGGGCGTGATCAACGCGGTACTGGACATGTCCAAGATCGAAGCCGGCAAATTCGTGCTCGACGTGCATCCGCTGCGCATAGACGTGCTGGTGGAAAGCGTGGCCAATCTGTTCCACGAGCGCGTCGCAGCCAAAAATATCGCGCTCATTACCGAAGTCGCCGCGCTGCCGGACCAACTGTGCGGCGACGAAACCCGGTTGCGCCAGGCCCTGGTCAACTATGTCGGCAATGCGTTCAAATTTACCGAAAGCGGCAGCGTCACGATCAACGTGGAGTGCCTGCGCGAAGATGTGGACGCGGCGCTGGTCCGCTTTTCCGTCGTGGATACCGGGCCCGGCGTGGCGCCCGAAGCGCAGGCGCGGCTATTTTCGGCCTTCGAGCAGGCCGACAGCACGCTCGCGCGCAAATTCGGCGGCACCGGCCTGGGCCTGGCGATTACCCGCAAAATCGCCCAACAGATGGGCGGCAACGCCGGCATGGACAGCAATCCCGGGGGCGGCAGCACGTTCTGGTTCACGGCCATGCTGAACAAAGGTGGCGATGCCGGCACGGCCGCGCTGCCGGCTGCTGCGGCGGCGCGGCCGCTGGCGGATTTTTCCGGCGCGCGCATACTGGTAGTCGATGACGAACCGGTCAACCGCGAAATTGCCCTGTCGGTGCTCGAAGAGGCCCAACTCATCGTGGACGAGGCAGCCGACGGTCATGTCGCGGTCGTACTCGCGCAGACCTGCGACTATGCCGCGATATTGATGGACATGCAGATGCCGGGCATGGACGGCCTGGCCGCGACGCGGGCCATTCGCAACCTGCCCGGTCACGCCGGCACACCCATCATCGCCACGACCGCCAATGCTTTCGGTTCCGATCGGGCGCGCTGCATGGATGCCGGCATGAATGACTTCCTGTCCAAACCCATAGACCCCGAACTGTTGCTGCGTACCCTCGCGCACTGGCTGGCGCGGACCAACCCGCCCGCGCCCAGGCGGCTCGTACCCGACCCGGGCTGGTCCGACGACTATAGCGTAGGCGACGAATTGCTCGACAGTCAGCACCGCAGCATGCTGGCGCTGTGCAACGCCGCCACCGCCGTTGCCGGGACGGATGGCGCCGATGCGGCGGAACGCCTCAGCGCAATATTGGACCGCATGCTGCGCTATGCGGAAGAGCACTTTGTGACCGAAGAAGCCCTGCTGGAAAGCGCCGCCTACCCGGCGCTCGATGCGCAGAAGGCCGAGCACGAAAGCTATCTGGCCAAGCTGTCGGAATTGCTGCTGGCCGCCACGCAAGCCAATTACGACCGCGCCGACCTGGATAGCTATCTGCGCA
>JAEUNN010000392.1 GCA_016791085.1 Rhodocyclaceae bacterium
TCGCCGCTCGCCTGGCTGCCCATCGTGACCCTGGTGGTCAGCGCGGTCTACACCAGCAGCAGCCCCATGTTCGAAAAATCCTTCGTCGTATCGGCCATCACCGTCACGCTGTGCTCGCTGTGGCCCACGCTCATCAACACCGCCGTGGGCGTGGCGTCGATAGACAAGGATTTGCTGAACGTGTCCAAGGTGCTGCGCCTGTCGTGGTGGACCAAGGTCACCAAAATCGTGCTGCCCTCGTCGCTCAAGCTCATATTCACGGGCCTGCGCCTGTCGCTGGGCGTGGGCTGGATGGTGCTGATCGCGGCCGAAATGCTGGCGCAGAACCCCGGCCTGGGCAAATTCGTATGGGATGAATTCCAGAACGGCAGTTCGCATTCGCTGGGCCGCATCATGGTCGCCGTATTCACGATAGGCTTCGTGGGATTCGTGCTCGACCGCATCATGAACACGCTGCAGCAGCTCGTGAGCTTCGGCGAGTAAGCGGCGCGCCGCGCGTACGCAAGGATATCGACATGAACTTACTATCGATAAAATCGGTCGCGGCCAGCCTGGGCGTCAATGCGGCGCCCGGCATCGCGGTCGCCCGCCCGCCGCTCGCGGCGGTCGACACCCCGTTTCTGGAACTGCGCAACCTGTCCAAAAGCTACGGCGACAATGTCGTGCTGAAGGACATGAATCTGCAAATCCGCGAAGGCGAATTCGTCGCCATCGTGGGCTTTTCGGGCAGCGGCAAAACCACGCTCATATCGCTCATTTCGGGACTTATCCAGCCCGACCAGGGCGTAGTGGCGCTGCGCGGCCAGGCCGTGACCGGCCCCGGCCCGGACCGCGGCGTGGTGTTCCAGAGCTATTCGCTCATGCCCTGGATGACGGTGCGGCAGAACGTCGCGCTGGCGGTGGACCAGGTGTTCAAGGACGCCCCGGCCGCCGAACGCGCCGCGCGCGTGGAAAAATACGTGGCCATGGTGAATCTGACGCCGGCCATGGAAAAGCGCCCCGCGGAACTGTCGGGCGGCATGCGCCAGCGCGTATCGGTGGCGCGCGCGCTGGCCGCCAGTCCGGAAATCCTGCTGCTGGACGAACCCCTGTCGGCGCTGGACGCGCTCACGCGCTCCAACCTGCAGGACGAAATTATCCGCATCTGGAGCCAGGAAAAGAAAACCGTCGTGCTCATCACCAATGACGTCGATGAAGGCATCATCATGGCCGACCGCATCATCCCGCTCAATCCGGGACCGGGTGCGACATTCGGACCGGAATTCGTGGTCGATCTGCCGCGCCCGCGCGATCGCACGCAAATGAATCACTCGCCGGAATTCAAGCGCATACGCAAGGACGTGACGGAATACCTCATGCAGGTAGGCATGCAGCAGACCGGCGAACAGTCCGCCAAAGTCGTGACGCTGCCCGGCGTGCTGCCCAATACCAGCGCGGAATACCAGGCCCAGCTCGCCGACCGCGGCGTGGTGCGCAAGCCGCCCATACATACCGATCCGGACCGCTATGTCGAATTTTCGCGCATCTGCAAAACCTATCCGTCCAAAAAAGGACCGATAAAAGTCGTCGATGGATTCGACCTGCGCATCAGGAAGGGCGAATTCATATCCGTGATCGGCCACTCCGGCTGCGGCAAATCGACCGTGCTGTCCATGATGGCGGGTTTGAACGACGTCAGCGAAGGCGCCATCCTGCTGGCCGGCCGCGAAGTATCCACGGCCGGCCCGGACCGCGGCATCGTGTTCCAGGCACCCAGCCTGGTGCCCTGGCTCAGCGCTTACGAAAACGTGGCACTGGGCGTGGAACAGGTTTATCCGCACGCCAAACCTGAAGAGCGCGACCGCATCGTGACCCACTATCTGAACCGCGTCGGCCTGGGCGACGCGTTGGAGCGCAAGGCACACGAACTGTCCAACGGCATGAAACAGCGCGTGGGCATTGCGCGCGCCTTCGCGCTGTCGCCCAAAATGCTGCTGCTGGACGAGCCTTTCGGCATGCTCGATTCGCTCACGCGCTGGGACCTGCAGGAAGTGCTCATGGAAGTGTGGAGCCGCGCGCAACTAACCGCCATGATGGTCACGCACGACGTGGACGAAGCCATCCTGCTGGCGGACCG
>JAEUNN010000989.1 GCA_016791085.1 Rhodocyclaceae bacterium
GCGGGACCATCGTTGCCATGCTGCCCTCCTCGCAGTAGCGCCCGGCACCGGGATGGCAAGGCCGGGCTGGCGCCATGATGCATGTTGCAAGGATGGGCGTAAAGCTTTGGCCGGAGCGTACGCCCCTACAACCGGCAAGCCATCCGGCCCCTGCGGTACTGCGCGATTTCACGCGGGGCCGGCAATTTAAGGCAAATAACGCAGGCATGGGCGCAAGGCTGCCGGCACCTGACGCCGCACCGCGCGCGACCGGCCGAAGTGGCGCCGCAAGCTGCCCGAAGCGCGCGCCCCGGGCAGCCGGCGCGCGGATCAGACTGCCGCGCCGCTGAAAAACCCTATGCCGACCAGCACCAGCAGCACCAGCCCGCAGCCTATGAGCACCAGACCCAGCACTTTGGAGCCCAGCGTGAGCGGCGCCGACGGTGCATCGACCAGGTAGTCGGCCAGTTCGCCGGAGGCGGCCAGACGGTCATATTGCGCCGGGTGGTCGCGGCGGAATTCTTCCAGCGACTGCGTGCCGGTGAACATGACGATATCCGGCGGCGGCAGCTTGTCGGGACGGAAGTGGTTGTTGAAAAAGTGCACCGTGAACAGGAACACCGCAGCCAGGAACGCCTCTTCACCATGCACCAGGGTGGCGACGTTGAATACCCAACCCGGCAGGTAGGACGCCGTGACGTGCGGGAAAGCCAGCATGAGCCCGCTGAAGCCGATCACGTTGACGCCCCAGAACACGGCCCAATAGTCGAATTTCTCGAAATACGCCCAGCGGTCCAGCGCCGGCCGCGGCCCCTTGCCCAGGAACCACAGGAACATGCCCCAGCAATCCTTGAGGTCCTGCCAGCGCGGCACCAGCGAATCCGGACCGAACCAGCGGAAACGGCCGCGCTGGCGCACGAATATGTTGTACATCACGAACACGAAATGCACGAAGAAAGTGCCGATGAATAGCGCCGCGGCAATGCGATGGATGAGCCCCAGCATGGCGGGCCCACCCAGCATGCGCGCCACCACGGGCGCCCAGGCACTTTGCGCATAGAGCGCGGCGGTGCCGGTCAGCACCAGCGTCATGGTCACCAGCGCGAACAGCAGGTGGCCGATGCGCCAGCCCAGGGCAAAGCGGCGGAAATGCTTCTTCTCGTTCAAACCCAATTCGCCGGTTTTGACGAGTTGGTGGCGTACGCCCTGTTTGCGATCCTTCCACTCGCGGTGATACCACAGCAGGCAGTGCGCCCAGAAAAACGCGAACACGCCCAAAAGCAGCGCCAGCATGAAGCGCGAGGCGATCCACATTTGCGGGTATTTGTCGAAGTCGCTGGAATTTGCGTGCGGCCCGTAGGACACGAAGCCGGCCGTCGCCAGCTGGCTCTTTTTGCCGTCATGGCATTTCTGGCAGGTTTTCAGGCGGTTGGCCGGCGACAGTTTGGAATTCGGGTCATCCACCTTGAGTATGCCGTGGCTGCCGTGGCAGTCGAAACATTTGGCGGTATAGGCATAGCCCAGACTTGCCACCTGGCCATGGTAGGTATGGCGGTAGGTTTCGTAGGCCTTCTCATGGCAGCCGCCGCAATTTTCGGTGATGAGCAGTTTGGTGGGCGGCGCCGACGTATTGGCGATGGCGTGCGAGGTGTGACAATCCACGCACACCGCAGCCTTGCTGCTATCGGGGTGTTTTTCGTCAGCCAGCAACTTGCCGTGCACCGACGTGTTGAAATCATCGAGTTGATCTTCATGGCACTTTTCGCCGCACAGCGCAGGCATTTCGCGGCGCCACCCGGCATGCTGCGGCGTATTGGCGGCCGGCACGTTGAAATAGTGCGTCGCGTGGCAATCTTCGCAGGTGGCCTTGGGACGCGTCGGGTCATCCGTGTCGGCACGCGCGTGGAATGACTTCCTGTAAGCCTCGGCATTTTTCACCACGTTTTCGAGGCGCGGCCGTTCTGCGCCCTTGCCGGCCTTTTGCTGCGCGTCCCACAGCGCCTCGTGACAGCCCGCGCAATCCACCTTGGCGCTGGTCAGTTTCTGGTGCGGCGCCGCGGCATCGGTAATGTCGGTATGGCAGGCCACGCACTGCATTTTGGCATGTGCGCCGGCGCCAAATTTTGCCGCGTCTATGCCGGCAAGCTTGCGCTTTTCGCCATCCTTGCCGGCCATTTCGAGCTTGGGCTTGTGGCTGTCGTGGCAATTTAGGCAACTGGGGTTGTCGAGATTGACGGCCGCAGCGGGGGCATCCGCAGCCAGCGCCAGCCCGCTTGCCAGCAGCAACGCACAAAACGAACCAAGCCCGACTAGGCGGTGCAACACCGCGGATAGGCGCGAAAATCGCATATGAACTCCATTCCCGTTCGGTACGCCCGATTGCCGCCCGTCCTTCGGGCAAGGCGCCGGCCCACACACGATAAAAGGCCCGTCGCGACGGGCCTTGTTCCTTACTTCGACAGCATGCGCCGCACCCCTACTCGAAGTGCAGGGTGCCAAGTACGTACACGATGTTGGTCGTGTAATTGGTGTAAGCGTTGTAGCCGCTCAGATAGCTGGTCGAATTGCCTGCACCCACCGTGTAACGATAGTCATCGACGGCAATGTCGCTGAAGCGGAAACGCTCGAATGCGTAGCCGGCGGTAAGTTCGACCTTCTTGCTGAATGCGTAAGTGCCTTTCAGGTTCACGCTTAGCTTGGTGGCGTTGTCGAAATTCCCTATCGGCACTTCGTTGGTCGCGTTACCGCCCTGCTGTACCGAAAAATCGACCGTCCCCTTGGTCTTCTCCCAAGTCGCCGACCCATTGAACTTGAGCCTGGACGTGGCCTTCCAGTCCGCCCCCAGGCCGACGGCATAGTTGCGGTCGCGGTTCTTGGCCGACCAGTTATAGTTGGTGTTGGTGGCCGGGGCACTCGGATCGTAGGCATCCGCGGCGGCTACGCTGCTGATGTTGCGATGGGTCGAGTCATACTGGATGAATTCGACGTCCGCAAAAACCAGCACGCGAAATTCGTTGATGTCGCCGTAGGCCGCACTCAGGTAAAACTCTTCGCGGTCATCCTTGGTGCGCCCCAGCACGGTATCCTTGTAGCGGTTCTGCTTGAGTATGCCCTCGAAGCCGAAATCCAGCAGCTTCGTGGGCGAATAGTCGAGCGCCACCTTGAACATGTCCTGGTCCACGTTCGATGCATCGAAGCGCGCCACGAAGCGATTGAGGAACTCGACATCGTTGGGGCCGGTCCCGGCGCTGCCTTCCAGAAAATGCGAGCGGCGCTGCAGACGCTGGTACTTGGCGCGCACGGCCAGTTCGTCGAGCGAAGTATTGCGATACTCCAGCGTGTATTTCTTGTCCTTGGTTTCGTCGAAATCGACACGGTCGCGGCGCAGGTCCACATAGTCGAAACCCGCAATGACGCGGTTATCGGCGTTGATGCGGTAACCCACGTCGACGCCGATATTGTTTTTGCGATAGTCGAGAATTTCGGTCACGCAGGCGGCGCCCCCGCAGCGCAGGCCGGACGGCGCGCTGGGCGTAAACGTGACCACCGGCGAGCGATTGTCCTTGTCGTACCAGTTCCAGTACACGCGCGTATCTAGCGCCTTGGTCGGATTGGAATACAGCGAAACCGATGCCGTGCGGTGTATCACCTTGCCCTCGAAACTGCTGCGGTCGGGGCTGGTCGCCGGCGTCGCGCCACCCGTGCTCAGGATGTTCTGCAGGATATCGACGTTGCTTTTGGTACGGCTGTAAGTCAACCTGCCGGACAGGGTGGAACCCAGCGGCAACTGCTTGAGCATGCCGTTCGCGCTGATTTTCGTGTATTCGTTATCCGGCGGCAGTACCGAAGTGTCCTGGCCGCCAAAGAACTGATTGCGCCACATCAGCGTTTCGTTGTCGTTGGTGAAGCGGCTGTGCATGAGATTCAAGCCCAGCTGCGCGGTCTTGCTGGAATAGCCGCCTTCGACGGAATAATTGCGCGTGAGGTAAGAAACCGGATAGGGCTTGTCGCTGAAGCCGTTGCCGGGACTGGTACCCAGTGCACCGGCAATCAATTTGAGTCCATCCTCGCGCACCTCGTTGTAATCGGCGCGCAAATACCAGGGCGCAAGCCCGGAGTACTCCACCATGCCGCCCAGGTTTTTGCGCTTGGTGCCGAAATCGAAACTATTCCAGCTCGCCACGCCCAGATTCGGCAACACGCCTCCCAGATTCGACGAGCCCACGTTGGTAAGCGGCGTGCGCGCCCCGAAGGTGATGTTATGGACGATGTCGTCGCGATAAAGGCGGAATTTCCCCATGCCGTAGGCGCCGCCCTTGAAATCGAGCAACATGTCGTCGCGGCCCAGGTTTTCACCGTAGAAGTCCAGGTAGGTGCTGTTGCCACGCCCGTGCAGGTCGAGCACGCCGACCGGGCCGTCGCTGACGTCGCGGTACTCGTTGAGCCTGGCGCCATCCTTGGTGTGGTCATTGACCGCGCGATAGCCCACGCTCAGGGAACCGTAGGTCGTGAAATCCCCCGCGCCGTCGGCCGCTTCGGCCACCGTGACGACGAACATGTTGGCAATCAGGATCGCCAGCAGTTTGCATTTCATGTCGTTCTCCTAGCGCAGGAAAAATTTGCCGCGTACTGCCGGGGCGTTCGATCCGTGGATCTGGTTATGGCAGTTCAGGCAGGACCGGGCCACCAGACGAGTGTTCGGCGCACCTGCGGCGGTGGAGCCGAAGCCCTGATTGCCGCTGTAATAGCTGCCGGGATGGCGCGACCAGTCGTGGCAGTCCTGACACAGGTTGGGAGCCCTTTCGATAAGCAGCTTGCTGTGCGACGAGCCGTGCGAGTTGTGGCAACTCAGGCAGTTTTCTTCGACCGGCGGATGTTCGTGCATGAACGGGCCACGCTTGTCGGCATGACAGTTCGTGCACAACTGGTTGACCGACTCTTCCTTGATCATGGCGTGGCTCAGCGCCCCATGCGGGTTGTGGCAGCTCGAGCATTCCAGCTTGCCTTCGACGATGGGATGGTGCGAAGTTTTCAGCAGCTGCGAACGTATCTGCTTGTGGCACTGCGTGCAGGTTTCGTACTGAAGCTGACGGCTGGTGGTCGTATAGGGCGTAATGCTCGGGTTGTCCTTGCGCAACTGCGAGCGTGCC
>JAEUNN010000995.1 GCA_016791085.1 Rhodocyclaceae bacterium
TGCGCAGAAATTTGCGAGTCCATGCCATGAGTATGTCCTCCGTTCTCAGGCTGTAGTCGTGTCGGTTTTTTCCGCCCACTGGCGCATACGGTCCAGGCCCGTCCAGTTGGCGTCGATGAAGGTGATTGCGCCGGTCGGGCAGGCTTCCGCACAGGCAGGCTGACCAAAGCACAGGTCGCACTTCTGGACCTTGCCGATATCCGCCACGTAGTTGATCGTGCCGAACGGGCAGGCCACGGTGCAAACCTTGCAACCCACGCAAACGTCTTCGAATACCACTTTGGCGCCGGTGTCCTTATCCAGTTTGATCGCTTCGACCGGGCAGGCGTGCATGCACCAGGCTTCGTCACACTGCGTGCAGGTGTAAGGAACCTTGCGTCCCGTATGGTGGAACTCGAACACCTTGATGCGCGACTTGGAATTGTTGTACACGCCGTAATTTTCGAACGAGCACGCCATTTCGCATTGCAGGCAATGTGTGCATTTGTTCGGATCGATGTGCAGCGACTTTTGCATCGTCCTCTCTCCTTTATTCGTCAAAAAAGTCAGCCCGGTTGGAAGCAACCGCACCTCAGGGATGCTCCGGTAGCAATTCCCACGCCACCGGCGAAAACGCGTTTCCTTCCAGATATGCAGTCGATATCTGTTAGAAAATGTGACACATGTTGCACAATTTGCCGTACCACTTACACCAGAACTTTTTAGCGGATAGCCACCCCCCAGGGCAAGTCGCCCACCGAAATTTCCCCGATCACACGCGCATTGGCAGTTTCGATCACGCTGACGGAATTGGAACGCCCATTGGCGACATACAGCTTGCGACCATCCGGGGTAATGGCCATATTCCAGGGCCGCTTGCCGACGGGAATCGTCGCGACCACCTGATCCGTGGATGTATCGATGACGCTCACGGTTCCATCGCCACCGTTGGAAACATACGCCCGTTTTCCGTCCGGTGCAATCGCCACGCCGTTGGCACGCTTGCCGGCCGGAATGACCGCCGCAACCTGCAGATTGGCCACGTCGATTGCATAGACTTTGTCGGCCAACTCACATGCCACGTAGGCCTTGCTGCCGTCCGGCAGGAAGCCCATGCCACGCGGACGATTGCCCACCTTGATGGTCGCCACTTCAGCACGCGCCGCGACATCCACGACGTCGACCGAATCCGCCTCTTCGGCACTTACGAACAATAGCCGCGCATCCGGGCTGAACACGGCATGTTCCGGGTTTTTCCCGCGCGTCTTGACGCTGGCGACTTTCTTGCCGCTTTGCGCGTCGATGAACGCGACGCTGTTGCTCAGTTCCACTGCCGCCACGACCCAGCGCCCGTCGGGCGACAGACCGACGCCTTCGGGCGATTCACCCAGATCGATGGTGGCGATCTGGGCGCCGCCGGCCGCATCCAGCACCTGCAGCGCGCCGGCCGGTTCGTCCGACACGTAGATGCGCCCGCCCGGTGTCACCACCGTTCCGCGCGGGCGGCTGCCGGCCTTGTAGGTCGCTACCACGGTATCGGTAGCGGTGTCGATCACGCTCAAACTGCCCGACTTTTCGTTCGGAACATAAGCGAATGGCGCAGCCTGCACCGCACCGCACAGCAGGCCCAGAATCAGAATGGAAGTTCGCACTGCCACATCCTCCTTGTGCATGTGGATGAAACATCGGACCGGCATGGCGCCCGATCGGCCGCGGCGCGGCGCGCCACGGCACAGGAAAATCCGCGACGCTCAGAGCGGCCGCAGACGCCGCACGCCGTAGCGCGCGAATATTTCGTCCAGGCGGCCTTCCTTGTCCAGATCGTTCATGATCGCCTGAACGCGGCGCGCCAGTTCTTCATTCCCGGCCTTGACCGCAACTCCCAGCACCCAGCCCGCCGGCGGCAGGCCCGGCAAAGGCGGAATCAGCCGATCGAACCCTTTGCTGTCGCGCATGGCGGACTCGACCTGGCTGTTCATGGCCAGCACCGCGCTGATGTTGCCCGCCTTGAGATCGTCGAAGGCCTTGCCTATGTCATGGTAGTGGCGCACGTTCTTGATGAGTTTGCCGCCCTCGAACGACAGCAGCGCCATCGAACCTATCGATGCATCCTCAACCCCGATGGAGGCCTGCTCGAACACACTCATGGTTTCGACCTTTGCCAATTTTTCGCGGTTATGCACGAGCGACATCTGCTCGCGAAAATACGGCGCAAGAATGATCACCTTGTCGTTGCGATCCATGAAGGCCTTATCGACCGGCACGTGCATCATGATGTCGGCCGGACCGTAGCCCAGGTAATGCCCCTTCCACACCATGTTGCGCAGGTCGTCCTCCATTTTCTCGTCGGCCTCGAAAGGCAGCAGCGACAGTTTCGCGTCCATTCTTTCGGCGATCAGGCGCGCGACGTCCACGTCTATGCCCTTGCCGTCGTCGTAAAACGGCGCAAATTCCTTATAGACCGCCACACTGAGCGTACCCGGCACACGCAACAATCGCTGGCCCTCATCGGCAGTCGCAAGTTGGGCGCAGGCAAAGAACCAGAGCGCGGCGAGAAACTTCAAACTTGTTTTCAAACCAATCTCCTCGTGATTTTTTCTTGGCTACAAAACACGGGCGGGGCATCAGCCCCGCCCGTTTCTACTTTGCGACAACCGTCGCGTTGTTACTGCTGCAGGCTGCTGCGCCGGCTTTCAAGGTAGGCTTTGATGGCCCAGATGGCTTCCTGGTTCAATACGCCGTCAAAGGGCGGCATGTAGGTCACGCCGTTACGGATTTTCCCGCGACGCACGCTGTCACGAAAGTACACATCCGTATCGGGATCCAGATCCAGTTTGCGCAAATCTGGAGCAACGCCGCCGCTGATGGCTTCCAGACCGTGACAACGTGCACAGTTCTGATTGAATGCGGACGATCCAATCTGGATCGCTTTCTTGTCATTGCGGTACGGATTCACACCCAGCCATTCCGTGCCCAATTGCTTCAGTTCATGCGTGTCGACGACCTGCGGCGTTACGTCGCCGTGCGCATGCGCCGCCGACGCCAAACATGCCGCCGCGAGTACTCCGAGCAATTTCCCGATGACTGCAGACTTCATTTTATGACTCCTCCAAGGGTGAAAGAAAACAGGACACGCTGCTTAGGCAAATCCCGTGCCCGGTCGCAGCGGACTCGCACCTGTGGTCCTGCACAGGCCGGCGGATGAAAATGGTCAACCGCGGCCGACAGCCAATTATCGACCTTGATCCGGCAGTCGGCAATTGTTTCGACCTGCGGGCAGACCGACGTACAACGGCCACCGGCGTGCAATCCTGAGTCGATCCAGCCCCTGCCGCCCAGACCATTCCGGCGATTTGCAGCCGGCCGGCACAAAAAAAACGGCTGGCGTTGATCCGCCAGCCGTAAACAAAAACACGAGGAGAAACACAATGGGGTGGACCACGATGTCGGCGCGTCCGGCCCCACCCCCGGCCCGACGCGCCCGCCGGAGGACTGCTCAAAACATCCGAGCCCAGCCCGGATAGAACTGTGTCATTTGCGAACGGCCCTGGAAGCGGTGGCCATCGATCCCGAAGCGCGCGAATTTCCTGATGCCGGCCCACGAAATCGCGCACCCGGACAGCACGCAGGCGGTCCCACGCCCGCCTTGGCCGCGGGCCGCCGCAAAGCATGCATTTCGAGATAGGTCCAAGCCACCAGTCCTTTCGCTCTTAGTTACCACCAGTCGACACGGCAATCGCCGCCCGCCAGCGCCGCAGGCCAGCGCAATATATGAATTTGCGCCGCAACGCTTATGCTCTGCCTGTGCCGTGCCGATACAGGGTCGGAACAGACATGTCGCCGTTGCTGTGCTGCTTCGTTGCGTCACATTCTCAATAGGCAAACTGCGTACCAGCCTGCAAACCTCAAGAAAAAAGCGGGATGCGAATAAAAAATGGACAAAACCTGCGGCAAATTGCCACACTGAGTAGCAACAGTTGCCACAGTCTGTCGCACGTGGTAGCGTATTTTGGTTAACGAGAAAGACAGGCGTGTAACGCACTGTCTCGAGCAGGGACCACACTGGAGGAGAAACCCATGAATTTGCGGGTTCCAAGAGCCGAAAAGGC
>JAEUNN010001011.1 GCA_016791085.1 Rhodocyclaceae bacterium
TGCCGGTCGTGGTATTCGTGATGCGGAAGGTCTGAGTAATGGCTTGGCCGACCGGATCCAGCGTGGTCGTGATGAGCATTTCCAGTCCGACCGGATGTTCCACCAGCGACTCCACGGCAAGGCTGCCGGCGATAAAGTGCACCGGAGTCACTACCGTCCATGCCGAGCCGGTCGGCATGCTGGGCAACAAGCTGCCGCCGTCCATGATGGGCGATATCCAGCCGAAGCCCGACGCTGCGAGCGGCGCACCGCCCACGCTCCAATGCAGATTGGGTGCGTCGTCGCCGGACAGAACGTCGAAACGCGGATCGTATATGGCCGGCGCGGTGCCGACGAACCAGGCATCGCTCCAGCCGTAGTCGGACACGCAATAGGTGGCGACGCCATTCGACAATGGAATGATGTCCATCGCCGGCACGTCGGTGCAAGGCGGCGTCGCAATCGCCGCGGCCTCGCTTGCGCATAATATGCAAGCGGCAGAAATCAGCGCGCTTCGCAACATTTTACTTACCGGACCTTTTCGAGTTGTCCCCAGCCAAGCCTTGCAAGAACTGCGCCAGACGCCCAACGGCGGCCCAGCTTGTTTGCAAATCAGGCGCTTGCGCGACCTTGCGCGGGGCAACCGGAATGCCAGTGTAAAAATGTTCGACGCGCGCGAAAGCGGACCAACCCGGCACCGGCCGGCCCCGCGCCGGTGCTCGCAGCGCCCGCGGCGCCAATTCACCACGCCAGCATGATCAGAACCCCGTCCGGGAGGGCAGAACACGTGCCCGGCCAGATGTGCCAGATCAGGCGCCGTGAAATTCCCGCGCCGGGTCGGTACCGGTGACCGCACGCCCGCCGAACTAAGCAGAATTTGTATAAAAAATCCGATAAGCGCTCACTAAGCACGATGCCCGACAAGCTGCATGCGCGCACCGGTTAATTCCGACCCGGCACGCACTGCGTCATTGGCAACGCCAGGTCGGGCTGATATGATGGCCCCTCGAAAAATTCCACAGCCTTTGGTATATGGCGCTCACGCTCGTTCCGCAACAACTGGAGGCACTTGCTCAAGAAAGGTTTCTCGATCGCGTGGTGGGCGTACTGGAACGCGCTTACCCCGACTCAAGCGAGGACCTGCATTCCTCTGCAACCCGTGCTGCCTTGCGCGATTTATACGAAAAGAGCCAACGCTACGGCTTCAGCAGCGAACTTGACATCGCACGTTATCTGATCACGGCCTGGCTGCTGGGGGTGGATTTCGACACCCGTTTCCCGGCCATGGCACAGATACTCGCCGCGCCGTCCATGACGGCATCACAAAAGGCCGATGCCATCGAGCGCGTCACCACGACTTTGCTCGACCTGCTGGCAGCGGGCGGCGCGCGATGAGCGGCTTTGGTGCCGGGATCGCGGCGCTCTACGATGCGGCAAGCGATGCGGCCAAAGCCGCTGCGACGAAAATGATGTCCTCGGCTGCCGAGGCGGCCAAGGCGGTGCGCGACGCAGCCGTTACCGGCGCGCAGGCGACAGGTCGTGCCGCCGCCGCTACCGGACGCGGGGTTGCCAATGTCGCCGGCTTTGCGGCACGGGCCGCCGGTGAAGCGGCCAATACCGCAGGGCGGCTGGCGGGCAGTGCGCTCGCGTCGAACCCGCTGGTCGGCTTGCCGTATCAAGCGGCCAGACAGGTTTTTTCGCCTGCCTCACCCCCGCAAAAAGCCGTCGTCGAGCCCTGCCCCAATACCTGGGAAGGCAAGAAAAAGCGCCTGGAACAGCGGCAAGGTCTGATCGCCAACGGACGCAACTCGGATCGCCCCGAGCTACGCAAGGCCGCTGACCGCCTCGCGCGCAATAACGAAGCCGTGGAACTGGCAAAACTGTCCAGCGACAGCTACGACATGTATCCGCCGCAACCGGGCCATGAACCCCCGGTCGGCTGGACGAAAATGGGCGATGCCGAACTTGTCGACGCGGGCATCGATCCGTCGCTGCTGAAAGATAGCCGCGCCGTCGTCTACAAAACCGCGCCGGACTGGCCCGGTGGGCAAAAAACCGTCCTGGCATTTCGCGGCACGGCCGACCTTGAAGACGGCCTGGTGGATCACGATCAGGCCATGGGCCTGCCGACCCGCCAATATGAAGCCGCGGTCGCTTTGGGGACTCAGGTAAGCGAAAGTCTGGGCCCGGACGTACTCGTGACCGGGCACTCGCTGGGTGGCGGCAAAGCCCAGGCCGCCGGCGCCGTCGGCGGCTTGAAAGGAACCATGTTCAATTCCGCCGGCCTCAATCCCGCGAGCGTAGGCGGTGCCATGCCGGACGCGGGCCAATTCCAGCAATATCGCACCCCGTATGATCCGCTCACCGGCACGCAAAATTCGCCCTTGCTGCAGACCGCGGTCGCCACACTTGCCGGCGTGGTGGCAACGCCTTTGGGCGCCGGCATGAAAGCCGGCGACGCGATCGCCCGGTTTTTCGGCGCCGAAGGTATGCCACCCGACATGGCCGACTACGCCGACAAGGCGGCCAAATCGTTTCCGCGCGGCATGCGGAACCTGATCCAGGACGGCAATGTCATGCCGCCGGCCGTTGGAAAGGTAATCGAAGTGCCTGCGATCAGCCCGGACGGCAAGCCGGTGCCCGGCGCCAACCCGCTGGGCCAGCATTCGATAGACAGCGTGGTCAATGGCATCGAACAGCAGAAGACCGAAGACATTTCCACATTGTCCTGACCATGCGCCAACTTGCGTCGATCGCATTTAGTCTGATCATCATGCTAGCCGCGGCGCTAGCCTCACCTGAAAGCACAGCCATGGACCCCCTGGATTCCAGCAGATATTTTTCCGATCCGGCAGTGGCCGCGATGGTCGATGACATCCAGCGGGGAAAACTTGCGCGCGTGCAGCAACACCTCGCCGCGGGGGTCAATCCCAACGCACCGGGAATTAGCGGCTTTCGCCCCATACATTTCGTGTTTGCCGCGAGCGACGCGGCCGTCCTCAAAGCACTGCTGGCGGGCGGCGCAGACCCCAAGGCGAAACTGGATAACGGCAACACTCCCCTGCATTTCGCCGTGCGCATGCCCAACCCCGATTTCACGGCCGTATTGCTCGCGTCCGGCGCAGACCCGAATGCCCGCGGAGAAAACGACAAACCCGTCATACACGAAGCTTTGAGTTCGCACGCGCCCGAAATATTGCGCCTGCTGGCCCGCGCCGGTGCGGACTTGAATGTGGTGTGGGGATACGAAACACCGCTTTGTGCGGCGATAATCATATTTCAGTGGCCCATGGCCGCCACCCTGCTCGATCTGAACGCAGACCTCGCTTACCGCGACCGCGCCGGCAAAACAGCCGTGGATAGATTTTGCGAGCGCGCGAACCGGGTCCCGCCAAACCCGGCCAATAGTTCCGGAATAATCCAGTTATTTGCCGCCTTCCGCGCGCGCGGCATCCAGCCGCCTTGCGCCGCGCTGGAGCAAAAATTCAAATAATCCCGACCCGACCTGTCCCGGCCGCAAGCACACAGATCGTGCATCGTGACCTGGCCGGGTCGCCTTCAGCCGCGATGTATTGGGTCTATCCAGAGCACCGTTTCCGGCTTTTCGACAGGCTCGATATCCAGATTTACCACCACCGCCTCGCCGTCGCTGCGCACCAGCACGCATTCCAGCGCCTCCGTGGCGCTCGCGTTGATTTCCTGGTGCGGCACGAAAGGCGGCACGTAAATGAAGTCGCCCGGGCCGGCCTCGGCGGTAAATTCGAGCCGCTCGCCCCAGCGCATGCGCGCACGCCCTTTAAGCACATAAATCACGCTTTCCAGCGGCCCGTGGTGATGCGCCCCGGTTTTTGCATCGGGATGTATATGCACGGTGCCGGCCCACAACTTATTTGCGCCCACCCGGGCAAAATTGATGGCGGCCTTGCGGTCCATGCCGGGCGTCTGGGCGGTATTCGGATCCAGCTGGTCGCCCGGCACGACTTTTACGCCGTCGCGCTTCCAGCGCGGTTCGGTATCGCTACTCATGGTGTCCCTCCATC
>JAEUNN010001016.1 GCA_016791085.1 Rhodocyclaceae bacterium
GAAACCGACTATCTTGTCGTGGGAGCCGGGGCCACGGCCATGGCTTTCGTGGATACGCTACTTGGCGAATCCGATGCCCGCATCATCATGGTCGATAAGCGGCACAAGCCCGGCGGGCATTGGAACGACGCCTATCCTTTCGTCGGCCTGCATCAGCCGGCGGCGTTTTACGGGGTCGCGTCGCGCGAACTAAGCGAGTGGAAAAAAGACGCGGTCGGCCTCAACGCGGGCTTTTACAGCCTGTCCAGCGGCGCCGAGGTGCTCAGCCATTTCGATCAGGTATTGCGCCAGCGCTTCCTGCCGTCGGGCCGGGTCGAATTCCGTCCCATGACCGAATATGCGCGCGCGGGCGAGGCGCATCGCCTGACGTCGCTCGTCTCCGGCGCCACGCATTACGTCAAGCCACGCATCGTGGTGAATGCCACCCATGCGCGCACGGAAATCCCGTCCACCCATCCGCCGCGGTATGCCATCGCACCGGGCGTGGAACTGGTCACCCCCAACGCCCTGCCCGGCATACGGCGCCCGCGCGCGCGCTACTGCGTGGTCGGTGCCGGCAAAACCGGCATGGACGCCTGCCTGTGGCTGCTGCAGAACGGCGTGGCGCCCGAACGCATACGCTGGATCATGCCCAGCGATGCCTGGCTGCTCAACCGCGCGAACTTCCAGCCGGGCGCGGAAAATTTCGATACGTCGGTCGGCACCATCATCGCCCAGTTGCAATACATCGCCGAAGCGTCGTCACAGGCAGAACTGTTCCAGCGCCTCGAAGCCGACCAGCTATTGCTGCGCCTGGACCCACAGGTCGAGCCGCGGCGCTATCGCTGTGCCATCGTGTCGCACGAAGAACTGCGCGAATTGCGCCGCATCGGGGACGTGGTCCGGCGGGGCCGCGTGAAGGCGATAGAGCCCGCGCGGCTCATACTGGATCAGGGCGAACTCACGGCCGATCCGGATACGCTGTATGTCGATTGCAGCGCGGCAGCCATACAGCCGCCGCCCGCGCTGCCGGTGTTCGACGGCAATCTTATAAACCTGCTCATGATCCGGACCTGCCAGCCGTTGTTCAGCGCCGCGGTGATCGCCTGGGTCGAAGCGCACGTGCAGGACGTGACGCAAAAAAATGCACTCTGCGAACCCGTGCCCAGCCCCGCAACGCCCGTGGACTGGCTGCGCATGTGGGGCGGCTCGCTGCGCAATACCGCGCGCTGGCACGCGCTGCCGCAACTGAACGCATGGCTGCAATCCTGCCGCCTCAATAATTACACCGCCTATCTGCGCGGCGTACGCCCCGACGACGCCGCAAAATTCGCCATGCTCAAGCGCGTCGGCGAAGTCGGTGCGGCGGCCGCCGCCCGCATTCCGGCGCTCCTGGCAGGCTGACCGGGCGCCGCCATGAGTACCGCCGGTCTGCGCCTCGAAAGCCTCGATGTGGGCGGCCTGCGCATGCGCGTGGCCGTGCAGGGCGAGGGCCCGCTGGTGGTGCTGTGCCATGGGTTTCCGGAATCGTGGCGGTCCTGGCGCAGCCAGCTGGCATGTCTCGCGGCGGCCGGCTACCGCGTCGCGGCGCCCGACATGCGCGGCTATGGGGGTACCGATGCGCCGGCCAGCCCCGATGTTTACACGATGCTTCACCACGTCGGCGACATGGTGGGTCTGGTCGCTGCGCTAGGCGCGTCGCAGGCCGTGATCGTCGGCCACGACTGGGGCGCTCCGGCTGCCTGGAATTCGGCGCTTTTGCGTCCTGACGTATTTCGCGCCGTGGCGGGCATGAGTGTTCCCTACGCGCCGCCGGCCAGGGTGGACCCACTGACGGCACTCGAACAATACGGAATACGCACTTTTTACGTGCAGTATTTCCAGGCGCCCGGGGTCGCCGAGGCGGAGCTGGGCGCCGACCCCGAAGCGACCATCCGGCGCGTCACCTACAGCATGTCCGGCGACGGGCCGGGCCGCACGGTCGCCGGCATATTGCCGGCAGGCGCCGGTCTGCTCGACATGACGGTGGATCCGCCGGCCCTTCCCGCGTGGATGGATGCGGACGATTTACACGCGCTCGCGGCCGAATTCCGGCAGACCGGATTTACCGGCGCACTGAACTGGTATCGCGCGATGCGCAAAACCTCCGAACTCATGGCACCCTGGCGCGGCTGCGCCATCCGCCAGCCGGCATTGTTCATTGCCGGCGAACGCGACGACGTATTGAAATTTCCGGGCATGCAGGCGCGCATCGAGGCGCTGCCCGCCGTGTTGCCGGGATTGCGCGGCACGCACATATTGCCCGGCGCCGGACATTGGATACAGCGCGAACGGGCCGACGCCGTGAATGCCCTGCTGCTGGGTTTCCTGGCCGGATTGTGAAAGCGCTGCCGCGGCGCGCAATTTAGTCGCCCCGGCGCGCCATGCCGTCTATCGCTCCAAAGTTTTTCGGATCGGGCCGCGTGGCCAAAAATTGCTGGAAAAAGTTTGACTAATGTGGGCCATGCAATGCGCAGCCGGCAAGGCGCGCTCAAGCTCCGCGCAGCGTTGGCCGCAATCCGCGCGTGCACCTGCCCATGACACAATGGCCGCCGCAATAAGCACCACAGGCTCAGGGGCGCTCCAGCATTTGAGCCAGTTCCGCATGTTTGCTTTCGCGCGCCATGTCGGCGGCGGTTTTGCCGCGGTTGTCCTTCAGCCCGGCTTCGGCGCCGCGCGCAAGCAGCAGCTTGACGGTGTTTTCATGGCCATAGGCGGCGGCCCACATGAGCAGGGTCAGGTCGTTATCCAGGCGGGCGTTCACCGCCACGCCGGCCTGCAATAACTGATCGACACAATCGGCGCAGCCGCTGCCCGCCGCATAGGTCGCGGCGCTCTTTTTCACGCGATCCAGCGCGTCTATGCGCGCGCCGGCCGCCAGCAGCTTGCGCACCAGTTCCGGCTTGGCGCTGAAACAGGCGCCCATGAGCGGCGTGACCGCGGCGATATTGGCAAGATTTACGTTGGCGTGAGCCTGCAGCAGCAGATCCGCCATCGCTTCATTGCCTTTCGCCGCGGCCATGTTGAGCGGCGTGTCGCCATTGCGGTCGCGCGAATCGACCTGCGCGCCGCCCTCGATCAACGCCGCCACGCGGCCAAGCTGGCCGGCACGCGCGGCCATCACATACTGGCCGTTCAGATTGATCTGATCGGCCCCTTTTTGCGCGTACACGAGGCTGCTGCAAAGCAACATGAGCGCTGCCAGACAGCGCGCGTAACGGTAGCTGCACACCTTGGACCTCATCCGGTTTGCATTATGTCAACCCGCAGCACATGTGCATCGGCGCAGGGCTGTTTCCATACATCAGCAGACTGACTAATCCTGGCACGAACATCGTTGCGGCATCTAAGCTTTGATGATCCGGGCGCGGCGGGAAACACATGCTGCCGCGGTAGGCGGTCTGCCCGGCGCTGTCCGACAACATCCAATATAGGAGACTCACAATGCTAAGTTTGAAAAGAAGTGCGAAGCTGGGCCTGCTGCTCGGGCTGGGTGCCGCCAGCGGCGCCGCCATGAGCGAAGAAATCAAGGGTCAGATCGGCATGGGCGGCGGTCCCGCGAGCATTACCAAGGCGCCCAACGTGAGCCAACAACAGCTCAATGGCGCGCATCAACAAACCGCCAACTGGCTGCACACGAACGGCGGGTACGCGCAGCAGCGCTATTACGGCGGATCGCAGATCAACGCCGGCAACGTCGGCAAGCTGCGGCCCGAATTCGCCTTCCAGACCGAAGTGCGCGAGTCCATGGAAACCGCCCCCATCGTGGTCGACGGCATCATGTACATGACGACTTCGTATAACCACGTGTATGCGCTGGATGCCGCGACCGGCCGCGAATTCTGGCACTACAAGCACAAGATGGGTCCGATCACGACCTTCTGCTGCGGTCCCAACAACCGCGGCGTGGCCATCGAGGGCGGCAAGCTGTTCATGGGGACGCTGGACGCCAAGCTGGTGGCGCTGGATGCCAAGAGCGGCCAGTTGCTGTGGGAAACGGAAATCGCCGACCCCGAGAAGGGCTACAGCGAAACCATGGCGCCCACGGTGGTGGAAGGCAAGGTGCTTATCGGCACGAATGGCGGCGAGTACGGCATACGCGGCTTCGTGAAAGCTTTCGACTCGGCCACCGGCAAGCTGTTATGGACCTTCCACACCATACCGGAACAGGGGCATGAGGGCGTGTGGGCCGTCAATGACGCGACCGGCCGCAACATGCTGCGCGACATCGCCGCCGAAAAGGCCGCGCTGGCGCGCGACAGTTCTTTCTACCAGACCCTGGGCGGCGGCGTGTGGATGAATCCGGCCGTGGACCTCAGCACGCGCACGGTCTATTTCGTGGTGGGCAACCCCTCGCCCGACCTCTATGGCGCCGAGCGGCCCGGAGACAACCTCTACACCGACTCCATGGTCGCGGTGGACCTGGACCGTGGCACCTACAAGTGGCACTTCCAGTACATCGCCCACGACGTGTGGGACCTGGACGCCGTGAGCCCGCCCATCCTGCTGGACGTGAAGGACAAAAGCGGCAACATGGTGCCGGCGGTCATGCACGGCGGCAAGACCGGCCATATCTATGTGCACCGGCGCGACAACGGCGAACTTATCCGTTTTTCCGAAGCCATGATTCCGCAGGAAAACATGTGGGTATTGCCGACGCCGCAGGGCGCGCGCATGCTGCCGGGTGCCAATGGCGGGGTCGAATGGTCGCCCATGGCCTATAGTCCGAAAACGCGTCTGGCCTATGCGCTGAATCTGCACCAGCCCATGACCTACCACGTCGAAGCATCCAAATACCCGGGCGGCAAACTTTGGCTGGGCGGCGCCTTCAAGGTGATCGAGGGCGAGAAACAATGGGGCCGCCTCGCCGCCGTCAACGTGGACACCGGCAAGATGGCCTGGAAGTTCGACACCGAACAGCCGCTGATAGGCGGCGCCCTGGCCACCGCCGGCGACCTGGTGTTCTACGGCGAGGGTAACGGCCTGTTCCGCGCCCTGCACGCCAAGACCGGCAAGTTGCTGTGGCAGTACCAGTGCGGTGCCGGAGCCAACGCCATGCCGGTGGCCTATACGGTGCAGGGCCGCGAGTACATTGCCATGGGCTGCGGCGGCAACACCCAGCTGGACTTCAAGCGCGGAAGTTCCATGGTCGTATTCGCGCTGCCCAGGCGCTGAACTCCAAGCGGCCGGCGCAAGTCGACCTTCCTGAGCGTCGCTCATCTGTGGCCGCCCCGCGGGGCGGCCACAGCCTGCCCGAAGCCACACTTTGAACCCGGCATGAACCTGAAACCGATATTGACCGCCGCCGTGCTGGCCCTGGGGCCGGGCAGCAGCG
>JAEUNN010001019.1 GCA_016791085.1 Rhodocyclaceae bacterium
CATGCGGCCGTGCTGGCGCTGCTTACCGTAAGCGGCTGGATACAGCCCTGGCATTTGCCGCCCGCGGCGCTGGTGCTGGGCGTGTTGAACAGCGTGGATGCGCCGCTGCGCCATGCTTTCGTGGGGCAGCTGGTGGAGGAGCGCGCCGATCTGAGCAATGCCATCGCGCTCAATACGCTCAGTTTCAATACCGCGCGTTTCGTCGGCCCGCCGGTGGCCGGGGTGTTGCTGGCGGCGACTTCCGAAGGCGTGTGTTTCGCCATCAACGCGGTGTCTTTTCTGGCCGTGATCGCGGCCCTGCTGCAGGTGCGCGTGGCGCCGCGCGCGCTCGCCGCGGGCGCGCTGCGCGGCGCATTCGGCACCGGTCTGCGCTATGTGCGCGACACCTATACCGTACGCGCCCTGCTCACCCAGGTGGCGATCACCAATCTGCTTGCCGCACCCTATGCCGCGCTCATGCCGGCGCTGGCGCGCGATCAGTTCCGCGGCGGGCCGGATACGCTGGGTTTGCTGCTCGGTGCGGCCGGCTGCGGGGCGCTCGCGGCCGGCATGCAATTGGCCGTGCGCGCCAGCGTGCGCGGGCTCACGCGCGTGACGGCGGCGGCCAGCCTGCTGTCCGCGCTGGCGCTGGCCGGCTTCGCCGCCACGCAGGAAATATGGCTGGGCGCGCTGCTCATGTTCGTGACCGGCTACGCGCAAATTTCGCTCAATGCGTCTGCCAACACCATCATGCAGACCGTGGTGCCGGACGATTTGCGCGGCCGCGTCATGGCGTTATTTCCGGCGTCCGTGCTGGGCACCGCGGCGATAGGCGGGCTGATCGCCGGCACGCTCGCGGAACGGCTGGGCGCGCGCGTCGCGCTGGGCGTCATGGCGCTGTTGCTGCTGGCTGTGGGACTGGTGTTCCGCGCCCGCCTGCGCCGCCTGCAGGACCACACGCGCGCGCTCTACGAATCGGTCGGCGTGCCGCCCAAAACCTGAGCGCGGTGGCCCGGCCCGGCCCGGCGCGCGCGAGCGGCGCCCGCGCGCCCTAATGTCCTTGATGCCGGCTGGATTTTCGTGCTATCTATGCCGGCTCGGATGCGTCGCGGCGCTCGCCGCGGCCGTGGCTTTGTCGCTAATACCAGGGAAGGGCGCGATGCGTAGCGCGTGGCAGTGCTTGCTGCGTTGGGTGCTGGTGTGGCTCGCGCTGGCGGGTGCCGGGGCCGGCGCCGCCGTGGATGAGCGCGGCTGGGATGACGGTCTGGCCGGCGCCGTCGCGCTGCGCGAACAGGGCCAGTTGCGGCGTGCCCTGGAACTGCTCGATGCGGCCCGCGCCGCCGCGCCCAACGATGCCGCGCGCGCCCGCGCGGAGGGCGAATTGGGCATCGCGCTGTTGCAGGCGCGCGATTTTCCCGCCGCGCAAACCATGCTCGAACGCGCCTACGGTTTTTACGACGGCAGCGCGCGCGCGCGCTACGCGCTCTATCTGGGCAACCTGGCGCTGCTGCGGCACGACGCCGCAGCGGCCGCAGCGCGCTACCGCGAGGCGCTGCAACTTGCGCCCGACTCGGCGGAAATCCAGATCGACGGCGGGCTCAACCTGGCGCGCCTGCGCCCGGGCGCCGAACGCCTGGCCGCGCTGCAGGCGCTCGCGCAGCGCATCGATGCGGCCGGCGCGCCGCCGCGCTGGCTGCGCGCCCATCTCAATCTGGCCGAACAGGCGCGGCAATTGGGCAAGGCCGGCGGCAATGCCGCGCTGGAACTGGCCTGGCGCCATGCCGATCGCGCGCGCCGGCTGGCCGCGCCGGGCGCGGATGTGCGCGCGGCGATCGAGGCGCAGGATTTGCTCGCGCAGATTTACGAGGATCAGGGCCGCGCCGCCGAAGCGCTGGCGCTCACGCAGGAAGGGCTGCGTCTGGCCGCCGCTGCGCGCGACGAGGCGAGTGCCGATCTGCGCATCGCGCTGGAGTGGCGCGAAGCGCGCCTGCAGGCCGCGGCGGGCCGCGAAGATGCGGCGCTGGCGGCTTATATGCGCGCCGTCAATCTGATTGAATCGGTACGCCAGGACATACCCATAGAATACGAGGACGGCCGCTCCTCATTCACCGCCACGCTGGAACCCATATATCTCGGCTATGCCGACCTGCTGTTGCGCCGCCACGATGGATTGCCCGCGGCGGCGCGGCAGGCGCGCATCGCACGCGCCGTGGAGGCCGTGGAACTTACGCGGCAGAGCGAACTGCAGGATTTTCTCGGCGACCGCTGTTCGGTGGAAGCCATACAGGGCGCCGGTCAGCACGGCCTGCCGGCGGATACCGCGGTGCTGTATCCGGTGATATTCGCCGACCGCCTGGAACTGCTGCTCAAAACCGCCGGCGGCACCGAGCGCCGCACGGTGGCCGTGGATGCCGCGCGCTTGCGCAAGGTGGCGCTGGAATTTGCCGACAGCCTGCGCAACGGCCTGCCGGACCACCTGGCGCGCGCGCGCGAACTCGACGCCTGGCTGCTCGCGCCGGTCGAGGCGGATTTGCAGGCGCGCAAAATACGTTCGCTGGTGGTGGTGCCGGATGGCGCGCTGCGCCTCGTGCCGCTGGGGGCGCTGCACGACGGGCGGCGCTATGCCATAGAGCGCTACGCGGTGTCGCTGGTGACCGGCCTGAGCCTCACCAATACCGGCGTGGCCGCCGGCCGCCAGACGCGCGCGCTGGTCATGGGCATGGCCGAGCCCGGTCCGGTGGTGGGTAAACTCGACGCCTCCATGGCCGACCAGGTATTGGGCGGCGCCGAGCGCAGCGCACCGGCATCGCGCGGGCTGGCCGCGCAACGTCCCATGCGCGCGCTGCGCGGGGGCATCGCCGCGGTGGGCACGCCCGAATCCTTGCGCCAGATGGACGATTTGCGTGCGCGCCTGGCGTTGCCGGGCGTGCGCGAAGAAGTGCGCGCGTTATCCGGCATTTTGCCCGGGCAAACTTTGCTGGATGCCCAATTTACGCTGAGGCAGTTCCGCCACGAAGCCGAAAGCGGCGAATTCCGCATCGTGCATATCGCCTCGCACGGCATATTCGGCGGCAGCGCGGAAACCAGTTTCATCATGACTTACGACGACCTGCTCAAGGTGAACGACCTGCAGGCCATGCTGCAGGCGGAAAAATTCCAGCAGACGCCAATCGAACTGCTCACCCTGTCGGCCTGCGAAACCGCGGAAGGCAACGAGCGCGCGCCGCTCGGCATTTCCGGCGCGGCGATCAAGGCGCGCGCCAAAAGTGTGGTCGGCACCTTGTGGCCGGTCGAGGACAACGCCGCCAAGGTGCTCATGCAGCGCTTCTATCAGGGCATAGCGCGCGACGGCCTCAGCAAGACCGAAGCGCTGCGCGCGGCGCAGCTCGCGCTGCTGGCCGATGCGGAATTCCATGACCCGTTCTATTGGGCGCCGTTCGTGCTGATCGGAAACTGGCAATGAGGTGCGCCATGCCTGAAACCCGTGCTGTCCGCGCCCGCCTGTGGCTGGCGCTGCCGCTTGCAGTGGCGCTGCAGTCCGCGTTCGCGGCCTCGAACATAGTGCGCGACGGCAGCATAGGCAGCGGCCCCGCCACGGCGCTGCAGCCGGCCGGCAATATCGTGCGCAACGGCGTGAGCTACCGGCTGATTGCGATTCCCGAATCGTATGGCCGCCGCGCCGGCGCCAACCTGTTTCAGAGCTTTTCGAGTTTCGACGTGGGCAGCGGCGACGCCGCCATGTTCACGCTGGCGGCCGCGGCACATAACGTGATCGCGCGCGTCACGGGCGGCAATCCGTCCATGATCAATGGCCTGCTGGGGCTGGACCCGGGCGCCACCGGCAGCGCGCCGGACCTGTATTTCATCAACCCGGCCGGGGTGACTTTCGGCGCCGGCGCGGCGCTGGACGTGCCGGCCGCCTTGCACGTGAGCACCGCCAATTACCTGAAATTTTCCGACGGCCGCCTGTATGCCGACACCACCAGCGCCAGCAGCTTTTCCACGGCCGCGCCCGAGGCCTTCGGCTTTCTGGGCAGCACGCGCGCCAGCGTGAATGTCGTCGAAGGCGCGCGGCTCGCCACCCATGGCCGCAAGCTGGACGTGGTGGCCGGCGATCTGCTCATGGATGACGGCGTGATCACCAGCAA
>JAEUNN010001060.1 GCA_016791085.1 Rhodocyclaceae bacterium
TGCGCCGGCAGGTCGCGTTTGAGGTGGCCGCCCTGGGCGATGAACATGGGAACCACCAGTACGCTGCGGCTGCCGGCCGCGATCAGGCGCAACAGCGCGGTTTCCAGGTCCGGCTGCATCAGTTCGAGGAACGCCACTTCGACGCGGGCGGCGCCGTGCGCGTTTTTTACCTGCTCGGCAACCGCAAGGATGGGGCGTGCCCAGTCGGGGTCGCGCGCACCGTGCGCAAAAAGGATCAGATCAGCCATATTCATCGCTTTCCGGGGATGCGCGGAGGTATGGACCCTGCGCGGCAAATCCGCTCTAATACGGGGTCTGCGGCGCCGCCCGGCAAACACAGGCGTTGCGGCAGCCGGCATACGAACCCGCCGCGCCGGCGCCCGGCTCGCTTGCGCGACGCGCGCGGGCCGGTATGCGGCGTGCAGCCGTCCGCGCATGCCGGGCGGGTTCAGCGCGTCAGTCTATCCGAGTTCAAGGCCATGAAAATATTCATCATCGACGACCATCCGCTCATAGTCGAAGGATTGACCAGCGCGCTGCACGAATTGCTCCCCGCGGCACAGGTGCTGTCGGCCGATACCGGCGGAGCGGCGCTGCGGGTGCTGGAACAGCATGCGGACATCGGACTCACCTTGCTCGACCTGGGCCTGCCGGACAGCGACGGCATGGGCCTGCTGAACCTCATGCGCGAACAGCATCCGGACATTCCATTGGTGGTGCTGTCGGCCACCGACCGCCCGGATGTGGTGCGCGCCGCGCTCGACGCTGGCGCGATGGGATTCATTTCCAAGCGCTCGACTACCGCGGTGCTGGTCAGCGCGCTGCAACTGGTGCTGGCCGGCGGCGTATACATCCCGCCTCAGGTGCTGGCGGCCGCCAGCCCGGTCGTGCCGCCACCGCCGTCCGCGGGTCCGGTCGCCCCGGCGGCGGGCCAGGCGCGGCCTGCCGTGCTGCCGCGCGACCTGGGCATTACCGATCGCCAGGCCGAGGTATTGGCACTGGTCGTGGAAGGCAAATCCAACAAGGCCATCTGCCGCCGCCTGCAAATTTCCGAAGGCACCTGCAAGTCGCACATTTCGGCGCTGTTGCGCGCCTTGCACGTGAGTAACCGTACCCAGGCGTTGTTTGCGATCAGCAGCCTGGGCATGCAATTGCCGCGACCGCCGGAAGCGCCCAAGCTGGCGTTCTGAGCGCGGCCGGCCGCGGGGTTCATTGCGTAACGTTCAGCAGCAGGGCCACGGCGGCCAGCATGTCTTCTTCGCGCACGGGTTTTTTCACCAGCGGTACGCCGTGATCGGCCAGTCTGTCGGCAAGCTGGAGGTCGGTTTCACCGCTCACCACGAGGGCCGGCACCTCATGATCGAAGTGCCCGCGCACGGCCGCGATCACGTCCAGCCCGGTTTCGAATTCCGACAGACGGAAATCCGTGACCAGCAGGTCCGGGCGGCCCGCGCCCAGGGCCTGCAGCAGGCGCAGACCGGAACTTTCCGCGATCACCTCGGCGCCCAGACCTGCGAATAGCGCACTTAGCGCTTCCAGCACTTCCGGTACGTCGTCGGCAATTGCCACACGCGCGCCGCGCAGGCAGGACAAATCGACCGCCGCGACGCTGAACGCGGGCAGCAGAAAACTTGGCTGCGCCCGCGTCATGTGCAGGCGGAACACCGAGCCGCGCGCGGGCACCGAGCGGCAGTCGACGCGATGCCCGAGCAGGCGCGCGAGGCGCTCCACGATGGCCAGCCCCAGTCCCAGACCGCGCTCTTCGGAGCGGTCGGCGTGCGCGTCGCCACGTTCGAATTCGCGGAATATCAGCTGGATTTTGTCGGCCGCGATGCCGCGCCCGGTATCCCAGATTTCCACGCGCAATTCGCCGCCGCTGCGCCGGCATCCCAGAACCACGCCGCCGCGGTCGGTGTAGCGCAGGGCGTTGGCAACCAGATTGGCCAGCACGCGCTCCAGCAACAACGGGTCGGAATGGCACCATAGCGCGGTGCTCACGACGCGGAAATAAAGCCCGCGCTCGGACGCGGTCGGCGAAAATGTGAGGCGCAGGTTTTCCAGCAAGGGTGCGAGCGGGAAATCCTGGGTCGCGGCCTGTACCACGCCGGCGTCGAATTTGTTGATGTCCAGCAGGGCTTCAAGCGTATTGTCCAGGGTTTGGGTGGCACGCTCGATGCGCCCGACCAGGCGCTCGCCTTCGCTGTCCGCGACATGCCGGCGCAAGGCGCGGCAAAACAGGCCGAGCGCCTGCAAGGGTTGGCGCAAGTCATGGCTGGCGGCACCGAGGAACTGGCGCATTTGTGTACGTGCGTGCTCGGCGCCTTCCTTTTGCGCCTGCAATTCGGCGGTTGCGTCGGCAACACGCTTTTCCAGCCCCGCACGCGCCGAATCCAGCGACTGCGCCATGGCATTGATGCCGCGTTCAAGTTGTTTCACCGCGCCGCCGGTCGGAACGCTGGCGCGCGCCTGCAGGTTGCCGCGCTCGATTTCGCCGACCGTATTGGCCAGATCCATGATGGGCCGGGTCACGCCGCGGGACAGCCAGCGCGCCAGCCAGCCCGCGATCACCAGACCACCCAGGGTGATGAACAGGGCGTTGCGTATGAACCGACTGCGCACCGATTCAAAGCGCTCGTAGGACACTTCGACCACCACCATGCCGAGCGGCGCCGCCACCGGCTCGGCCTCGCCGCCCGCATACAACTCGTCGCGGCCCAGCTGCACGCCCTTGATCGGCGCGACGATAAGCAGGCCGCGCGCGTCGCGCTCGAGTAGCTGGGCGTTGTCCGGTATGGCCGGCATGCGTTCGGCAAGGTGCACCAGGCTGCCGCTGCCGGCCAGCACCTTGCCCTTGGCGTCCAGCACCGCCACGCCGGCGATATCCGGCTCGCGCGCGGCGCTGTCGGTAAGCGACTTGAGCAAGCCGGTATTGCCGGAAAACACGCCGAATTCGCTGGCCGGACCGAGTTGCCGCGCGATGGCCAGGCCGCGATCATTGATGCCCTGATCCAGATCGATGATGCGCGAATGGGTGAAATACCAGGCCAG
>JAEUNN010001033.1 GCA_016791085.1 Rhodocyclaceae bacterium
GCTGTCGCATCCGCAGCATCCCGGCAATATCGGCGCCGCGGCGCGCGCCATGAAAACCATGCGGCTGTCCCGGCTGTATCTCGTGAATCCGCGCGAATTCCCGCATCCACAGGCGGTCGCGATGGCGTC
This sequence comes from Rhodocyclaceae bacterium, assembly GCA_016791085.1. GTDB lineage: Bacteria > Pseudomonadota > Gammaproteobacteria > Burkholderiales > Rhodocyclaceae > JAEUNM01. The sequence continues at coordinate 130 of JAEUNN010001033.1, forward strand.
GGGTGCGGGCGACGTGCTGGATGCCGCGGTGGTTTGCAGCAGCCTCGCGCAGGCGCTGCACGGCACCGTGATGGCCGCCGCGCTGACTGCACGGCCGCGCGAACTGGCCGTGCCCATGCGCTGGGCGCGCGATGCGGCGGGCGAACTGCTGGCGGCAACGCAGGCCGGCGAGGTGGCGCTGGTGTTCGGCAATGAAACGTCCGGACTCGCCAATGACGAACTTGCCCTGTGCCAGTTGCCGGTCGGCATACCGGCCAACCCGGCCTACAGTTCGCTCAATCTTGCCGCGGCCGTGCAGGTGCTGTGCTACGAACTGTCGATCGGGGCAGGGGAAATCGGCACGCCGCCGGTCGTCGAGTTCGACGCCGCGCGCCACGAAGAGGTGGAGCGCTTGCTGGAACATTTCGAATCCGCCATGCGCGCTTCCGGCTTTCTGGACCCGGCGCGGCCGCGCCGCCTCATGCCGCGTTTGCGCCGCTTGTTCGCGCGGGCGCGCCTGGAACGCGAAGAAGTGAATATTTTGCGCGGCATGCTGGCCGCGTTTGAATCGGCGCAAAAGGATAAACTTGAGTAAAATGCTCGGGTTATGTCCTTCAACATCTTTTTGAACAAGCGGAGTGCAGGCCATGTTTGCCCGGTTGCGCGAAGATATCGCCAGCGTGCTCGAGCGCGATCCCGCTGCGCGCAGCAAGTGGGAAGTTCTGACCTGTTATCCCGGTGTGCACGCCTTGCTGTTTCACCGCCTGGCGCACGCACTATGGACGCGCGGCATGCGTTGGCTCGCGCGCGCCGTGTCGCAGCTCGGGCGCTGGTTTACCGGCATAGAAATCCATCCCGGCGCCAGCCTGGGCCGGCGCGTGTTCATCGATCACGGTATGGGCGTGGTGATAGGCGAAACGGCCGAAGTCGGTGACGACTGCACCATCTATCAGGGCGTCACCCTGGGAGGGACCTCGCTGTATCGCGGGACCAAGCGCCACCCCACGCTGGGCAGGGGCGTGGTGGTCGGTGCCGGCGCCAAGGTGTTGGGCGGTTTCGTGGTCGGTGACGGCGCGAAAATCGGGTCCAACGCGGTGGTCGTGAAGCCCGTGCCGGCCGGCGCCACGGCGATCGGCAATCCGGCGCGGGTCCTGGATGCCACGCGTGACGAAGCACGCGTAGCCAAGGCCGAACAAATGGGATTTTCCGCTTACGGCGTCACGCGCAACATGGATGACCCGCTGGCGCAGGCCATCCATGCATTGCTCGATCACGCGGTCGAAACCGACAGACGCCTCGAATGCGTGCTCAAGGAACTTGAAACGCGCGGCATTTCGGCCGGCAGTGCCGTCGAATGCAAGGATCACTTCGATCCGCACTCGGTCAGCAAAATTGTTGACTAATTTGCTCAGGTACCATATTCTTGATCACGATACTCGGGTATTGGTACGGGAAAAAGGGAGAATTGCATGCGTCTGACCACCAAAGGCCGCTTTGCGGTGACGGCGATGATAGACCTCGCGCTGCGCGAGGAGCACGGTCCGGTGACCCTGGCGGCGATCAGCGACAGGCAGAAAATCAGCCTGTCCTACCTTGA
>JAEUNN010001070.1 GCA_016791085.1 Rhodocyclaceae bacterium
CGCGCACGTCTCCCGAGCGCACGCCGCTCAGGCAGACGAATAGTTTGTACACATTGGTGGGGTCGGGGGTGTGGTCGTCGTCCTGGTCGGTATTGGGGTTGTTCCAGGTGCCGTCCGCACAGAACACGATGTTCTTGGCCATGGCGTCCTCCTTGATGCCGGAGTTTGATTGTAGTCAGCCGCTGCGCACATGCCGACCGCGATTTGCAGCCGCCCACATTTGTGCGTCGCGCCATCACAAGCAGACTGTGCTTCGCAGCAGCGCGCCTGGCCGCACTCCGACCCGCGGCCTGGCCTGACCGAGCCTGCCCCGCCCGGCCCGCGTGGGCGGTCGCGCAGTCAGCGATAAAAAGCGCGCAATCCGAAATTACCCTTCAGGTGCGACGGCAGATTATGCTGCGCGTCCAGCTGGTCGAAATAGCCCGGATCATCGACAACGGTAAGGGGATCGAGCGGAATCGAACTTAGCGGCAGCTCGGCGGGCAAAGATTCGGGCAGCGCATGCAAGGCCAGGTCCTGCTCGAGTTCCGGGTCCAGCTCCATGTCGAGTTCAACTGCGAAACCGTCGTCCCCCGCCGCCTCCACCCTTGCCTGGAGAGGTAGCGGACTGGTCAGGTCGGACATGGACGCTCGCAATTGCTCCAAGGCGTCCGCCAGACTAAGCTGGTTGAGCGGCGAATCAGGATCGTTCAGGTGCAGCGCCTTGTCGCGGCCACCCACGTTGATTTGTTCAAGCGCTCCGGCCGCCACCAGCTGGCTCATCAGTTGCGTGTCACCATGCCGCGCCAGCCCGTCTATCAACACAAGGCGAACGTCGCGTTCGGTGGCATGGACGAGATTTTCGAACGGGTCCGGGTTGCGCTCGTCCAGTACCAGCAGGTCGGCCAGCATGCCAGCGGCGAGCACGCCCAATTGTCCGCCCCATTGGCTGGCCACCGCGGCGTCGGCGGTCACGCTGCGCGCGAGCTGTAGGGCGTCGATTTTCCAACCCGAGTGGCGCGCGTGCAGGCTCGCAACCTTGAGTTCGTGCAGCAGATTGCGGCTGCCGGACGGCGACCAGTCGCAGCCCAGAGCGAATGGACCGGCCAAAGCGCCTTCATCCAAGGTGCGGCCGTACAACAGCAGATTCGACAGCGGGGACCAAACCGTCGCGACCCCGGCTGCGCGCATGCGCTGGTGATCGGCGTCATCCAGGCCCAGGCAATGGATGCAAACCAGGTTGTCACGTAACAGGTTTTGCTGCTCGAGCAGGTCGAACTGCTGCCTGGCGCGCACGTCGAAACCTTCCGCTAGGTGAAAGAAGTAAGGCGCGCCGGTATTCAGCGACGTGCGCATGGATTCGATCTGATCGTCGCGCAAGTCCGGAACGCGCGTGCCCGCGCCTGGGAGCCCCAACTGGTCCGGAACTTCCACGTTGCGTACCAGGCCGCGATAAACCCCGCTCCCGGGCCCACCCATTGCCCGCAATCCTTGCGCCACGGTGGTTCCGCCCAGGATGAGCTTGACTTCGACGTAGCGCACGAGCGCCCGTGCCAGCGCCGCACCGCCGCGTGCCAGCAAGGCTTTCATCGGCAGCTTGATGTCGCGGGCATATTGTTTCGAGCCCATCCAGCAAACGCGGTTCTCGAACTGCCTGGGCACCTTCCAAGGCGGTAGTATGTTGTACGCCAAATGCCCGTGCAGATCGACCAGACCCGGATAAATTACCCCACCGGTTTCGACCACCGGCACGGACTCCCATCCGGCCCGCGGCGCATCGCCGGCAAGGCCCAGAGCGTCGATACGCTCGCCAGCAACAAACACGAGGCCGGCATCCAAGATCTGGTCGGCCATCGTAACCACCTTGCCGGCATAAATGGTGCGAGCGGAAGAAACGGGCATACGACGCTCCTTGTTCTTTACCAATTGATTGGCGCGGCACCGATAGTCTCCAGCGCTGCATTGGCCTGCGCAAACGGATCCGGCAGTTGCAGAAACGCTGGCATTACCGGATGAATGCGCCGGACCACCGCCAGTTGCGCGGGACTTTCACCATCCTGCCGCGCGGAATTCAGGCGCATCTGATCAACTGCCTTTTGCGCCATGCCGCCCCACAGCAGGACCAGCAAGGGCCGCCCCGGACGCTGCGCCAAATGGCGCACGATAGTCGTCACGACCGGCTTCCATAGCCCCATGTGCGCAGGCTGCACACGATCCGCCGCAGGCGCGTCGCGATCGTCGAATCTCGACAGCGTTAACCCGAGATTCAGGCACATCACGCCCGCCTCCTGCCAGCGATCGAACAGGCCGGCCGGCAATTCGATGGCCGGATTGCCGGCGACGATGCGCGCACTCACGCCAGGCCAGGCCGAGTCACGCGGCACATAATCTGGATCGGGCGCACGATGCTCTGCCAGCACCTGAATGATGTGGCGCAGGCTTTTTGCCACCTCGCCCTGCCAGTTCGACAAATCCCCCTGTTCGAACGAGCGGCCCGTGGCGCGGCGAATTTCCGGATAGGGGTCTTGTCCCAGCAGCACCGCACGGACTGCGTCCGGAGCCGACCCGTCGAGCGCACGAAACATGTGGCTGTGCGCAGGCGCTAACGGATCGGCATGGCCTTTGCGGAGCGGGAAAATCCGTTCATTCGGCTCCAGTGTGAGATGTGCGGCAATCGCGCCAAAATCCGGCTCCACCCCGGCAAGAATGCCACGCCAGGCATCCGGCAGATCTGAGCGCCAATCGGTCAGGAAGCTTTCTAGCGCGGCCCGCAAGTTCGCCATGCTTCACCCGCCTGCCTGGACGCGAAAGTGCCAGCTATGCTGTTCGACCATCGGCAAGGGCTGATTCGGCCCGATCTGCGGTGCCGCGTCCGCATGATGTAGCGCGGCTAGCGTCGCATCGGGCAAGGCGGCCCGCAAGGTAGCGCGAATTCCGTCCGCCTGCAGATGCCCGGAAACAGCCAACCAAATGACCGCGAAACCCGGCTGGCACCACAACGCCAGACTGCCGGGCTGCGCGCTCATGACCGCCAGAATCGCCTCGCTTGACGGAAGGCGGCCGGGGCTGGCCAGCAGCAGCACGTAAATCGACGCGCAAGGATCGAAAAAGCCCGCTGCGCCGGGACTGGATGCGCGCAGACTGGGCTGTAGCGGCGTGGGCGCCTGGGCCCAGCCAGAACGGGACTTCCTGGCGGTATTGCCGAACTCGAATATTTCGCGATGCATCGCTCCGTAACGCCGGCCCGTTTCGGTCTGCATGCCCGCCTCCTGCTGGGCGCGACTGGAATAGCCGAGCAACGCCACCTCATCCGGCAGGCCGTCCTCGATGCTGCCGGAAAGGATGCTCGGTACGTACACCTTGAGACCGAATCCGGTCATGACCTGCCAGGTGGCGGGTATGAAATTTTGCGCCAGGCTGAGCTTGAATCTTCCCCACCCGTCTGCCGCCTCGACCAGACTGCGCTTACGCCAGCCCAGCCACAGGCGTATGTCGCCAAACTCAGTCATCGCAGGAATTCCTCCGGCACCGGCTGCAGCTCGGTGTGCATTTCGAGAAACCAACGTATTACCCGCTTGACGCGTGCCGGCATGCGCCGCTCGCGCAGGCGAACTATGTAGATTTGCTGAATGGCAGCATGGCCGCCGGCGCAGGTGGCCGGCTCGAACAGCCTTAGTGCACCGTTTTCCAGGTGTGCTGCGGCAACGTGGCGCGGCAGCACCGTAACGCCCAGGTTGCCCGCAACCATGGCCAGTGCGCCGCGGATGTCATTGAATTGGCCCATAACCCGCAGTGCAACCGGGCCGATCGGGTCAGGTTCGGCGAACTGGCAGGAAATCCAGAGATTCAGGCAGTCGACCATGCCCGGATAAAGAATCACGGGCATAGTGAGCAACTCGTCCAGCGAGGCCGGCGCCGTCAGCTGCCGGTCGCTTGCCGAACCGGCCAGCACATATTCTTCGCAGCAGAACGGGTAGGCGTGCACACTCGCATTATTCACGGCACGGTTAACAAAGCCGAAATCGATCATGCCCGCAAGCAGATCCGCGATCACGCAGGCGGATGGCTTGAGCTCTATATTGAGCGCCAAGTCCGGGTGGGCGCGCCGCCGCTCAAGGAACCAGCCAAAATGCGGCGCATGGATGCAACTTTCCGGCATTGCGTAGCTGACCAGGCCGCGCATTGACTCGAATTCCTCATTCAGTTGCTCCAGAAAGCGCGACGTGTGATCCATATAGCCCTGGGCATACTCAGCGAGCAGGCGGCCAGATGGCGTAGTGACCACACGGTTACCGGCACGCACGAACAGTTGCGTGTTGAGGCGGTCCTCCAGTTTGGCGATTTGCTGGCTGATGGCCCCCTGCGTGAGCGACGCCTCGGTGGCGGCCTGGGAAAAACTTTGTGTACGGACTACCGCTAGAAACGAACGGAACAAGCGCGGATCCAGCCGCTCGAAATCGCTCGCGGTCCAGCGCATGGTCAATTCTCCGCGGAAACCAGGCGGAAACTCGTAAGCACTATTCGGTTTGCCGGCGCGTCAATAAGTCCGGCGCGCCGCTTGACCCAATGCTTGGCAACCAGGCGCAAATGGACGGGCCCGGCAAGCAACTTGCTGTTCTTTCGGCCAGTGGGGAACCATTCGTCCGACTGCAGGTTCCGCCCGCTCGCCTGCCACTCCGTGCCCCCCGTGCGCGACAAGCGCAGCCTCCCGCCGGCTGCGCCGGCCACCGGGCCATGCAGCGACCTGCCGTACCTGTTTTCGGAGTTGTCGGCCACCCAATCGCCGCGTGCATTGCGGCCGCCCTGTCGATTACCGAAATTCCACCCGATCCGCCAACCGTCGTTTTCGTCGAACTCGCTGCTGATATAGGGCGGCGCGCCATGCACGTTGAACACTCGGTGCGCGTCGGAAAAACTTGTCGGCGGCAAGCCCGTCGTGTCCGGCGGGGCGACTAGTATTGCAGCCAGCTCGAAGGTGCAGCCTTGCCCCGGGTTACTTACGTCGAACTTTAGTTCCGCGGAAAAATCGCCTTCCAGCGCATGCCGTGTGACGATTCCGGCCGACGCATATTGCTTGCCCTGCGCGAAAGAAAAATGCAAGCCATTGCGGACAAGCAGGCTTACCTCGCTACTGCCGTTCAGATGTCCGCCAACCCATCGCGGCTCCAATGCAGGCCCGACAAATTCATCTACCCATATGCTGCCCATGCTCGTCTCCCAGTCCCAATCCTGAAGGATAGACGATGTCCGCTGCTAATGTTGGTCATTACGAAGTGTCGCTTCCGATCGATGTTAAGTAGCGCTACATTGCGTCATGACGGCAATGCGGCGCATGCCATGAGGAGCCGGATAGTCGGTCTGCACGGGTTCGTTTATTCGATCGCGCCCGGTGCACTTTCCTGCAACGCATACTTTGCGCGCGCCGTGGCGGCAAGCGCGTCCCACAACCGAAAGGAATCGAGATGAAAGCCACGCATATAATTTTGCGCAACGCCACGCGCGCACAGGGCGGCTTGCTGGCGCGCGGCGCGGCCGTCGAGGCAGCACCCGCGCCGAGCATCGAAACTGACCAGATTAGCGACAGGCAGGCCGCGCAGCTGAGCCGCGACCCGGACGTTGCCGGAGTCGCGCCCATCATGCCCGTGATATTGGTGCAGCCGCGTAGCGAACGCGACGCAACAGCACAGGACGCCGGTGCCGTCGCATGGGGTGTGCGTGCCGTGCGGGCGGACACCTCCAATTTCAGCGGTGCGGGCATCGTGGTGGCCGTGCTGGACACCGGCATCAAGGCCGATCACCCGGCGTTTGCCGGTGTGGAAATTACCTCTCGTAATTTTACCGACGAGCCTGACGGGGATCGCCATGGACACGGAACCCACTGCGCAGGCACGATATTCGGGCGCGCGGTGCAAGGCACCCGTATCGGTGTCGCGCCCGGAATAAGCAAAGTGCTGATAGGTAAAGTGCTCGGCGCCGGGGGCGGGTCCAGCGACAAAATCGTCGAAGCCATGCTGTGGGCTGCCAATACCGGGGCACAGGTAATTTCCATGTCGCTCGGCATAGATTTTCCGGGTTTCGTGAAGCAGATGGAAGGGACCGGCATGCCCACCGAACTTGCCACCTCGCGCGCGCTGGAAGCGTACCGCGCCAACGTCACGCTGTTCGAGCGCCTGGTGGGCCTGCTCAATGCGCAGCCGCAACCCACATTGGTGGTCGCTGCCGCCGGAAACGAAAGCCGGCGCGAATCGAATCCGAATTTCGAGGTCAGCGTCTCGCCCCCCGCTGTCGCGCCCGGCATCGTATCGGTGGGGGCCCTCGCTCAGCGCGCGGACGGCACCTTGGGCATGGCCGACTTTTCCAACACCGGCCCCGTAATCAGCGGCCCAGGCGTAAACATCATTTCGGCAGGACTGAATGGCGGGCTCAGGTCCATGAGTGGCACCAGCATGGCGACGCCACACGTCGCAGGCTGCGCGGCACTTTGGGCTGAAGCGCTCAAGGCCCAGGGCAACTTGAACCAGACGAATCTTTTTGCCCGTCTGGTCGGGCATGCGACCTTTGCAGGGCTTCAGGCCGGCATCGATGCGTCCGACGTCGGCGCAGGTCAGGTTGTCGCGCCTTAGTGATTTGGACAGGGCCGGCAACCAGGGGATAGCGTGAGGCGCGCCGCGGCGCATAACCGAGACGCGACATTTACCTCGGCGCGTCGGCGGAAACCGCAACACTTAGGTGCGCCACCGCAGCTCATTCATCCGCGAGGTTTTCAGTCACCGGGCCGGAAACGTTCGCACGCCCGGCAAAAGTCAAGCCGACGGTGCAGCGCGAAAGTAAGGACAAGGTATGCCGTCTTGTTCCCGCGCGGCGCCGAGTCCCGTCTTGAAAGCTTGCTCGGGTCGTGCGGGCCGCCAGCCCACCCAGATAAGGAGGCAACTGCAATGAATGCAAGGATAGAACCGCAAGGTATTGCACGCCGCGCGCTTACGGCATCGCTTTGTGCCGCGGTGTGCGGCTGCGCAATAATCGGAAGCACGCCCGATACGCCCGGCGCCGACCGGCGCGGCGTAAGCTACATGCTGCCGAAAGGGCTGCTGCCGGTCGAACTGGTGGAAGCCGACTCAGTACTCATGCTGAGGCTGCAACCGGCAGTTACGGTCGGTGATCCTAACCAGCGTTATTTCCTCGCGCACCACCATAACGCGTTTTCGAGTGACGACGTAAAGGTCGTGGTCGATCCGGCAACCAACATGCTCACTTCGATAACGGCCACCGGCAGCGACAAGACGCTAAGCGTCATCACGGAACTTGTCCGCGCCTCCACAGTGCGGCGGCTGGAAGGCGGGGACGCGCCAGCGTCCGAAACGGTGGTGTACCGCGGGTACTATGACCCGGACGGCGACGATGGCGAAGATTCCCCTAACGCGCGGCTCATTGCGGGCCTGGAAGCCGCCCTGCGTGAGCGCGTAAATGCCAACCTGCAGGGCTGTACCGCAACACCCCAGCCCGCCAATTGCGCCAGTTTCAAAAGCATCAACGCAGCATTGGCACCGGCAGAGAAACCTGCGACCAAGAAAAATGACGGAAACCCGGCCGGGAAAGACGGGGTCACCAAGCTGGTCCGGGTTAGCGCAACGCCACTTGGCGGCAGCAGCACACCCACAGTCAGCACAAGCGCCCAGCCGGCGGCGGACGGCAAGCCCGCTGCGAACCCCGACTGCAGCGCAGGGGTCTGCTATCGCTCGCTACGGCCGTTCCAGGTCGAATTGTCGGTTCTCGGCGTCAACACGCAGAGCACGGTGGTGCTGTTACCCAATGGCGGAGTGCCGGTATTGCTGCCGCTGGATCGGGCCCCATTCGTGGAGACGGCCTACACCGTCGAATTCAGCGGAGGACAGTTGCAGAGTGTCCAGACCAAGCGTCCCAGCTCCGCGCTGGCACTGGTCAGTTGGCCCGTTGACGTGTATCGGGCCGTGCTCGACGCAACCACCACCTTCATCCAGTTGCGCGTAGGTGCCGATAAAGAGCGGGTCACACTGGCGCAAAGCGAACTGGATACCGCCAAGTCCCTGAAAAACATACGTGAAGAAATGGACAAGCTAAGGCGCGAAGGTGGCTCAGCGCTGACGGCGGACACGGTACTTGGCGGGCCCTCCCGCGGTACTGCCTTGCTGGCGATTGAATTCGGACAACGCCCGTTGCGCAAGGTCGGCACTTTCCCGAACTCGCCCGGCACCGTCGGCGCCGTCGGCGTCGTGCCGGGACAGCCTGGCGCGGGCGCGCAAGGTGGCTTGGGCGGAGCAGGCGCCCGGCCGGGACAAGCCCAAGATCCTCAAGCACCGGGAGCACACTAATGTGTACCGATCGCAACGACTTGAAACTCGACCCGCTGGCACCCAGCCTTACCCCCTACTTGGGTGCAGCAACCAATGCGCCCGTTGGTGGAGATGAGCGGCTTGCGCCCGAATTGCTGCGTGTCGAACCGCTTGCCCAGGCGAGCGGCGTAATCGGCGACGACGATCGCAAGAGCGTACCTGATCCCACCGCAGCGCCGTGGCGCATGGTATGCCACCTCATCATTCAGGATGACGCAAATCAGTTCCACACCGGCACCGGCTGGTTGGCAGGGCCGTCCACGATATTCACGGCGGGCCACAACCTGCTCAACCATGAAACCGGTCGCCATGCGTTGCGCGTGTGGGCGGTGCCGGGGAGGAACGGCAATAGTGCGCCCAACGGCCAGTTTGAAGGCCCGGCATTTGACGTGCATCCGCGCTGGCGCGATGCCGATGTACCGGATTGCGACCTTGGGGTAGTCTGGCTGGCACAGGCCATCGGACACAACCTCGGTTGGTTCGGCTTTTCGGTGCAGCCGGACCGCGTATTGCAAGGACTTTTGGTGCGATGCTCTGGCTATCCGGACGATCCGCGCCGATTTGGCACGCAATGGTTTGCCGACAGCGCCGCTCGTGTAGTAGCGCCGCAGTTGCTGGGCTACACGCTGGACACGACGACCGGACAAAGCGGTAGCCCGGTATTCGCGCAGGATGGCAGCGGGCGCGCCACCGCAGTCGGCGTACACGTCAATGGCGTCACCACGGAAAACCTGGCAGTGCGCGTGACTCAGGGCATATTCGACCAAATGACTCGCTGGTGGCGATAGTGCACTGATTATCGGCTGCGCACCGTAGTGCCGGCCGGCGTGCCTGCTGGTAGCGCCAGGCATGTGCTGCTCATGCGCCATGAAGGAACGGAAAGGCCCTTAAAGGAGGGAGCTTTCCGTTCCTTCGCGCAAGCCTTGCGCTGCGGACCGCCGCGCCGTCTGGCCCGCCGGAGGTAGCGCCATTCCCGGGATCGGTCGTCATTTGCGGCCCAGGCAGCCATTTGCCCGGGATGCAGGCGCGCCTGGGGGGTACAATGCTCATTCACCCTTGGCCCGAACGCCCGGATTGGGACAGGCATGTGCCGGCTGCATATTTTCACGATGGTCCTGGTTTTCGCCACGGCGGCAGCTGACGCGGCAAATTCCGAAGACCTGCGCTTTCCGGTCGACAACTACGCGGTGCAAGGTGCCAGCGTTTTCACGCCGCAACAGATCGGCGCCCTGCTGGCCCCTTACACCGGTCCGGCAATAAGCTTTTCCGACATCGAAGCCGTGCGCGCGGCGCTGCAGGCGGCCTATCTGCGCGCCGGCTGGGGCGCCGCGCTGGTAACCATACCGGAACAGGAAGTCGCCGGCGCCAGCATACGTTTGCAGGTGCTGGAACCGCGCCTCAAGTCCATAGATTTGAGCGGCAACCAGCGCTTCGACCGCGCCAACGTGCTGGCCAGCCTGCCTGCGCTGCGCCTGGGCAGCATGCCCAACACCGCAGAGCTGGCGGGCCAGGTGGCGCTGGCCAACGAAAACCCGGCCAAACAGACCGAGGTGGTGTTCCGCAGTGCCGGCGAACCCGGCCAGATCGAAGCCGCCGTGCAAGTCGCCGAAGACCGGCTGTGGCGCCGCTTCGTGAGCCTGGATAATTCCGGCACTGAAGAAACCGGCGAGTACCGCCTGGCTGCCGGCGCGCAGTATGCCAACCTATGGAACCGTGACCACGTCGTCACCCTGCAATACACCACCTCGCCCAGCGCGCCCGCGCGCGTGCATATTTTCGGCGCCGGCTATCGCATTCCGCTGTACGCGACGGGCGACTCGGTGGAACTCGTGGCCGGCTATTCGAGCGTGGATTCCGGCACCGTGCAGGGAT
>JAEUNN010001081.1 GCA_016791085.1 Rhodocyclaceae bacterium
GAGCTGGCGCAGCGCCTCGTCAGCAGCGTTTTCCGTGAGCGCATCCAGTTCCGCGTCGAAACGTCCCGGCACGTAAAAATCCGGCACCTTGTCGAGCAGCACCGGCAACAGCAAGGTCATGAGCGCGCGCGTGCGTACCGACGACCCGGCGCGCACGAATCCGGCCCGCCCGGGGTCGATGTCCACCGACTTGCCGCCGGCTTCCAGCGTGGTGCCACCGCGATTCACCTTGTCGTAAGTGCCGGCTTTCTGACTGAAACTGGTGGCCAGTTCAACGGACAGCACATAGGGCTCGTGATCGGTGCCGCGCACGCCTATGGTCGCGGTAGGCGTCAGCACGCGCTGGCCGGGACGGTTCACGTGGCCTATCCAGCCAGTGATTAGGCGCAGCGCCCCGCTCACCAGACGCAGCGAAAAATGGTCCTTGGCGGTGCCGCGCGCGGAATAGCTTTCGGTCACGAATTCGGCGCGCGGGCGGATTGCGACATAGCCGGCGTCAGCGGTTCTGAGCACCGCGTCGGCGGCATCGCCGGCACGCACGCGCTCGCCGACATAGATCGCGTCGCCCTCGCGCAAGCGGCGCTGGCGCTGGCCATCCGCGCTGGTGGCGGACACCTCGCCGTTAACGCGCCAAACCGAAGCATAGCGCTCGGCCGGCGCGACCGCGTCAGCGGCACGCGCGGCGACACAAAAACTCAATAGCAGCCAGCCTACGATCATGGCTGCGCAGGCACGCAGCGCGGGTATTCCAAGGGGTATCGGATTCATGCCCGGCAGTATGCGCGCGGCCGGCGCGCCATGCGATGGAAAATTACGCATGCCGCCATGCGCGGCTCGCCGCGCGGACCGGCGGCAGCCGGAAGCGCCGCACTGCCAGACCATTTGCATAAGTGTCAGTGTGCCGGCGGTGCCGCGGCAGGCTACAGCTTCGGCCGTTTTTGCCGAAACCACTCGATACGGCGGATGCGCGGAAATCCACCCTGGGCGCGACCGCTGCCGACACTGCGCGGCCGCATGGAGCCGCGCCGGATTCAACGTGAATATGTGGGGACAAAACTGAAGTACGCCCATGCGTCACACCTGCCGCGACCCGAGCGCGCGCCTGCCAGCCTGGTTCGACCAGGGCCGCCGTGCCACTCCGGTGCTGGCCGGGCGCGCCCATCCTGCAGGCAGCACCACGCGGTCGGCCCGGCGCACGCCCCATATGGGACAATCGGGTTTCTTGACGACCGCAAGAAAATGCCCGTGCAGCATGGGGCCATGGCTGGCCGTGGAAAATTCCGCGCAACTCCATCTTTAAGGATCTTTGCAAGCATGAGCTCGATTTTCGAACTCAAACTTGGTGCCCTGGCCAGCCGCACGGTCCTCACGGTTACGCCCGACCTGCCCTTCGAAGACGCCGCCCGGCGCTTGGCCCAGCATGGCATATCCTCGCTGGTGGTATGTACCGCCGACAAGCCGGTCGGCATCGTGACCGAGCGCGACCTGGTGCGCTACATGAGCGCCGGCGCGCCGGGTGGCGAGCCGGTAGCCCGCTTCATGAGCGCACCGCTCGTGACCGCGCATCCGGACCTGGATTTCGCGGCCGCGCAAATACTCATGGCCAACCACGGCATACGCCACCTGGTACTCATCGGCGCGGATGGCGGACTATACGGCGTGGTCAGCGAGAGCGATTTCCAGCGCCGCGCCGGTTCCGACGTGTATGCGGCGATCCACAGCCTCGACCTGGTGATGGATCAGGACGCAACCGTGGTGGAGCCCGATTGTCCGCTCGCGCAGGCACTGGACACCATGGCCGCAGGCCATCTGGATCACCTCCTGGTCGGCCACCACGGCATTCCGGCCGCAATTTTTACCGAACGCGACGTACCGCCCTTGCTCGCGCGCGGTGCCGATCGTCACGCCCTGCGCATGGGCGAAGTATCCAACGGACCGCTCGTGACCATAGCGGTCGACGCGCCGGTGGAACTGGCGGTACGCCGCATGCAGGCCGAGGGGCTGCGGCATCTGGCGGTGGTGGACCGGCACGGCCGCGTGGTCGGCGTGGTGAGCCAACACCGCCTGCTCGAACGCCTCGGCGCCCTGGTCATGGAAGATTGCCGCAACCGGCTGGAAAGCCGCCTCGCCATGGTGCTCAGGGCGGCCGGCATCGTGGCCTGGGAGTTCGACCACAGCCGCGCGTCCGTCGAACAGGTCGCGGCTTTCAACGGCGGCACGCAGTCGCACGCCGGCAGCCGCTGCGAAGCGCTGGCCGACCTGCTGCAGCGGGTCGACCCGCGCGATCGCGCGCGCCTGGAAAGCTGCCTGCTTGACCAGCCGCCGGGCGCGGGCGCGCTGTTTGCGGTCGAGTACCGTAGCGCGGGCGACGCCACGCGCTGGACCAGTGCGCGCGGACGTGTCGTAGAGCGTGATGCGGCCGGAAGGCCGCTCTTATCGGCCGGCGTGCTGGTGGACCTGAGCGCGCAAAAAGCCAGCGAAACCCGGCTGCACGCCAGCGAGCGGCGCTATCGCGGGCTCATAGAAGGCGCCCCGGTGGCCATGGCCGGCATCGGGCGGGACAGCAAGGTGCAGTTCGTGAATCAACCTTTCTCGCGCCTGTTCGGGTATACAGCGGCCGATTTGCCGACCATGGACGCCTGGTGGGAACAATCCCGCACCGACCCGGAGACGGGCTCCAGGGCGCGGGCCGAATGGGCCAGTCAGCGCATGGCCGCTTACACGCGCGGGGCCGCCATGGGGCCCATCGAATATTGCGTGCGCTGCCGCGACGGCAGTACGCGCGACGTGGAAATTTTCGCCATCGCAAGCGGCGAAGAAATTCTTGCCACCTTCATCGACGTCACCGAGCGGCGCCGGGAAAAGGCGCTGCTGGAATTCAACAACGCGATATTGCACCGCATATCCGCCGGCGCCGCGCTGGGCGAAGTGCTGTGGTTCATCGCGCATGAAATCGACGCGCTCGAAGCCGGTGTGAGGTGTTCCATCCTGCTGCTGGACGAAAGCGGTCTGCGCTTCTGCAACGGTATCGGACCCTCCTTGCCGGACGACTTTCTGCGCGCCCTGGAAGGCGTGAACATCGGTCCCGAAGTCGGCACCTGCGGGGTCGCCGCACATACCGGACGCGCAGTATTCACGGCCGACATCGCCAATGACCCGTTCTGGCCGGCACAGTGGCGCAGCATGGCCGCGCGGCACGAACTGGGCGCGTGCTGGTCGGCGCCACTGGTCGCCAAGGACAGTGCAGTGCTGGGGACTTTCGCCGTGTATTGGCCGCGCGCGCGCGCAGATGTAGGCGAAGTCATGCGCCGCTTTGTCGAAAGTGCCGCCAGGCTGGCCGGGCTGGCCGTGGAAAATGCGCGCCGCGAAACCAGGCTGCGCACAATGATCGACGAATTGAGGCGCTGGCAGCAGGTCACGCTGGGCCGGGAGGGGCGCATGCTGGAACTGAAAGCAGAAATCAACGCGCTCGCCGCCCGCCTCGGAGACCCGCCGCGCTACGGCAGCGCCGGAAAGTCCGGAGAAGAGCCGTGAGGCGGACGCTATGCCTGCTGTGGCTGTGGCTTGGGCTTGCGGTGTGCGCGGCCTCCAGCCAGGCCGCCACCGAGCGCCTGGTGGTGGCCCTGGACGACAACTATCCGCCCTATGTATTCCGCGACGCGAATGGCGAGTTAAAGGGCTATCTGGTCGATGCCTGGGCGCTGTGGTCGGCCAAAACCGGCATCGCCGTCGATTTGCGCGCGAGCGACTGGCAGGAGGCGCTGCGCAGTTTCGGCAGCGGCGAAGCCCGCGCCATAGACACCATATTTCGCACCCGCGAGCGCGAGGCGAGCATGGATTTCACGGCGCCCTATGCGGAACTTGCGGTGCCCATATTCGTACACCGCAGCATACAGGGCATAGAAAGCATAAGTACCCTGCGCGCCTTTGCGGTCGGCGCCAAAGCCGGAGATGCCTGCATCGATCGCCTGCATGCCGACGAGGTCGTGCGCACGGCAACCTATCCCAGCTATTCGGCGCTGGTGGGCGCTGCGGTGGCGGGAGATTTGCGGGTATTTTGCCTGGACGCCCCGCCGGCCCACTTCCTGCTCGAAAAGGCCGGCGCAACCAAGGAGTTTCGCGAGGCATTCACGCTTTACACGGGCAAATTCCATCGCGCCGTGCACAAGGGCGATGCCGCCACGCTGGACCTTATCAACAAGGGCTTTGCTGCCATTTCGCCCGGCGAGTACCAGCAGCTCTACGACAAATGGATGGGGCGCGCCTTGCACCCGGGCGACTACGCCTGGCCCATCATTTACGCGCTGGCGGTGGGCAGCGGGGTGGGCGCGCTGTTGCTGGTGTGGAACCTTACCTTGCGCCGCCGCGTGGCCAAGCGCACGCGCGAACTGGCGGACGAGCGCGAGCGCCTGAACGCCATCGTGAATGGGGTGGGCGCCTACATTTTCATCAAGGACACGCAATATCGCCTGCGCTTCGTGAACAGCAAACTGTGCGAACTGGTCGGCCGCACGCAGGAAGACGTGATCGGCTGCGAGGATGCCGATCTGTTCGACGCCGAAAGCGCTGCTGCGCTGCGCGCCATAGACAGGCGCGTGATCGAAAATGGCGACCAGGTCGAAGCGGTGGACCGGATTACGCCGCGCGACGGCGGCGAAACGCGCAGCTACCTGGCCATCAAGACGCCGATGCGCGACGCCAGCGGCAAAATTACCGGCCTGATGGGCGTGGCGACCGACGTCACGGCACAACTGGCACAGGAAAAAGCGCTGCGCGAATTGGGCAACGAACTGGCCGCCACGCTGCGCGCGATTCCCGATCTGCTGTTCGAGATGGACGAGCACGGCCGCTTCCTGAACTTCTGGAGCACCAGCAAGGAAGGCAAGCTATTGCGGCCGCCAGCCGAGTTTCTTGGCCGCGCGCTGGAAGAAACCTTGCCGCCGCAAGCGGCCGCCAGCGTGCGCGAGGCCATCGCCGAGGCGCTCGCCCATGGCGAGAGCGCCGGCCAGCAAATTCTGTTCGATACGCCGCGCGGCCCCAGGTGGTTCGAACTATCCACGGCGCTCAAGCCCGGCGATGCGAATCCGCGCCGCCTCATGGTGCTGTCGCGCGACGTGACCGAACGCATCGCCGCGCAGAAGGCGCTCGAAGCCGCCCAGGCGGAAAGCGCGCGCCTGCTGCAACAGGCCGATACCTCGCGGCTCGCGCTATTGAGCTTGCTGGAAGACCAGAAGCTCGCCGAGGCGGCCCTGCGCAAACTGAATCAAGCGGTCGAACAGAGCCCGGCGTCGGTGGTGATTACCGATCTGAGTGGGGCTATCGAATACGTCAATCAGGCCTTTCTCGCGAATACCGGCTACGGCGCGGACGAAGTCGCGGGGCGCAATCCACGCCTGCTCAAATCCGGGCTGACGCCCCCGGAAACCTACGTCGCCATGTGGGGCGCGCTCACGGCCGGGCAGCCGTGGTCGGGCGAACTGGTCAACCGGCGCAAGAATGGCGAAATTTATTACGAGCACGCGGTAATCGCGCCGGTGCGCCAACCGGACGGCAAAATTGCGCATTATGTAGCGGTCAAAACCGACATTACCGAAAACAAGCGCATCGCCGGCGAGCTGGAGCGTCACCGCCACCACCTCGAGGAGCTGGTCGCCACGCGTACGGCAGAACTGGCGGCGGCGAAAAACGCCGCGGAAGTCGCGAGCCGCGCCAAAAGCGCTTTCCTCGCCAACATGAGCCATGAAATCCGCACGCCCATGAATGCCATCGTGGGCCTCACGCATTTGTTGCAGCGCGACGCGGGCCCTCCCGAGCAGCGGGAGCGGCTAGGCAAGATCGCCGAGTCGGCCGACCACCTGCTCAACGTGATTAACGACATACTCGATATTTCCAAAATCGAGGCGGGCAAGCTCAATCTCGACGAAGTGGATTTCGACCTTGCCGGGGTGATAGACAATGCGCTGGACCAGGTGCGTCCACGCGCCGATTTCAAGGGACTGGCGATACGCCGCGGCATATTGCCGGCGCTGCCGGGACGCCTCAGGGGCGACCCCACGCGGCTGCGCCAGGCCCTACTCAATTACCTCGCCAATGCGGTCAAATTTACCGAACACGGCACGGTAAGCCTGAATGTGAGCCTGTTGGAGCAGGCGCCGCGCGAAGTGCTGCTGCAATTCGAGGTCCGCGACACCGGCATAGGCATAGACGAGGCCGGCCGGGCGCGGCTGTTCCACCCGTTCGAACAGGTGGACAGTTCGAACACGCGCAATCACGGCGGCACCGGGCTGGGCCTCGCCATCACGCGCAGCCTTGCGCGGCTCATGGGTGGCGACACCGGCGTGGACAGCGCGCCCGGGCAGGGCAGCCGCTTCTGGTTTACGGCGCGCCTCGCGCGCGCCGCGGTCGATGCCGAGGCGCTGCCCTGCGTGCCGGCCCCGATCAATGCCGAGCATTTGCTGCGCAACGCCTGCGGCGGGCGCCGCATCCTGGTGTGCGAAGACAATGCGTTCAATCAGGACGTCGCGCGCGACCTGCTGGAACAGGTCGGCCTGGTGGCCGAAATCGCGCCCAATGGCATCGACGCGCTGGCCATGTTGCAGCGCGGCCGCTACGATCTGGTGCTCATGGACATGCAGATGCCGCTCATGGACGGCCTGGAGGCGACGCGCCGCCTGCGCAGCGATCCGCGCAACGCGAACCTGCCGGTGCTGGCCATGACGGCCAATGCCTATCGGGAAGATCGCGATTCCTGTCGCGCCGCCGGCATGAACGATTTCGTGACCAAGCCGGTCGATCCCGCCCTGCTCTACCAAACCCTGGCCAAATGGCTGGCCGCACCCGATGGCGGCGCGAACCGCGGCACCGGCGCGCCACCGGCGCCGCAAGCGCAGCCTGCTCCACCTCAAACGGCGGACGCCGACGCCAACGAACTTGCCGCAGCCATCGACGCCCTGCCCGACATGGACACGCAGCGGGCGCTGGCGATCACGCGCGGCAATCCGCTGCGTTTCGCCAATTTGCTCGACCGTTTCGTGGAACAGCACGCGGCCGACGTGACGCGCATGCGCGCACTGCTTGCGGCCGGTGAGCACGAAACCGTGTCGCGCATCGCGCACGGACTGAAAGGCGCCACCGGATCGCTGCGCGTGCGCGAACTTTACGCACGTGCCATAGATCTTCACGAAGCACTGCATCAGGACATGAATGTGGACCGCGTCAGGGCGCATCTCGACGCCATCGAGGCGGACCTGGATGCACTTTGCGCGGCAATCCGCGCGCTGCCGGAACATTGACCGGGCGGTTCCCGATCGAACACCGCGCCTGAGTCATTCGGGGTTGCACGCGCGTTTGCGGTAATTCGGCTGTCTTGAACCTACGTTCCTTAGTTGGACGCATACGAGAGTGCAGATCGCGCGTCGGCTGGCCAAGCGCGAAGACGCGCCTGACCGCTCCCTGCAAGGAGCAGCAGCCGCAGCGACGACAGGCGGCGCGCCAGTCCTGCCATGCGGTGCGTCGCAGCCCTCAACTGCTCGCTACGCTCGCGCAGGCGAATGAAGATCAAGCATTTCAGTGCCTTATTGAGCTATCACAGCGCTCGACCAAGGAATGCAGGTTGAAGCCGGCGTGGCTCGCCCGAACACCTTGTCCGGGCCGCTGGACGAGGAAGCCGACTTTCTTGCGAAGCCGTGCGCGCATCTGCCGGCCGAACCTGGCTGCGTGCCCGCGCGACACAGGCGAGCAAAAAAAAGAAGCCGGGACCAGCCCGGCTGCAAAGGTGCTTCGGGGTAATAATCAGTGATCGTGTGCGCCAGCAGCGCCAAGGCCGGTTTGCGCGCGGATGTACTGTTCGTCAAATGCCGCGGCTTCGTTGGCAGCGCGAGC
>JAEUNN010001075.1 GCA_016791085.1 Rhodocyclaceae bacterium
AACCCTGAAGTCGCCGCTCTATGCGGCCGACGGCACGGTGGTCGGCATGCTGGGCGTGAGCCGCGACATTACCGAACGCAAAGCCATCGAAGCCGCCCTGCAGACCAGCGAAGCGCGCTATCGCAGCCTGTTCGACCATGCCGGCGACGCCATCCTGATGGTGCAGGACGGCACCATCATGGATTGCAACTGGCGCGCCCTGGAAATATTCGGCTGCGCCTCGCGCGCCAATCTGATCGGCACTTCGCTCGCCGCGCTGGCGCCGGCACTGCAGCCCGACGGCCGCCCATCCATAGACGTGGCGCGCGAATATGACGCGGTCGCCGCCTCGGGCACGGCCCTGCATTTCGAATGGCGGCACCGCCGCCTGGATGGGCGCGAATTCGATGCCGCGGTGAGCCTGACCGGCTACACCCTGGAAGGCAGCCACATCGTGCAGGGCATAGTGCGCGACATCACGGACCACAAACGGCTTGTCGCCGAACTTGAAAAAGCCCGCGTGGGCGCGGAACTGGCGAGCGAAGCCAAATCGAATTTCCTGGCCAACATGAGCCACGAAATCCGCACTCCCATGAATGCCATCCTGGGCATGGCGGAACTATGCATGGCCACCGATCTGTCCGGCAAGCAGCGCAACTACCTGAGCAAAATCCGCTCCGCCTCGACCTCGCTGTTGCGCATCGTGAATGACATACTGGATTTTTCCAAGATAGAAGCCGGCAAGCTCAGCCTGGAAAGCACGCCGTTCGACCTGGACAGCGTGCTCGACAGCCTGGCCGCGCTGCTCGCCCCCAGCGCCGAATCGAAAGGCATAGAACTGCTGTTCGACCTGGAACCCGGTCTGCCGCAAAACCTGGTGGGCGACCCCTTGCGCCTGGGCCAGGTGCTGACCAACCTGGTGAGCAATGCGATCAAATTTTCGCTGGGCGGCAATGTGGTCGTGAGCGTGCGTGCGCTTGCGGCGCCGGACGCCGGCGCCGAGCTGGAATTTGCCGTCAGCGACGAAGGCATAGGCATCAGCGCCGAACAGCAGGCACGGCTGTTCCAGTCTTTCAGCCAGGCCGACACCAGCACCACCCGGCGCTATGGCGGAACCGGTCTGGGGCTTGCCATTTGCAAGCGCCTGGTGGAACTGATGGGCGGGCGCATAGGCGTCGACAGCGAACCCGGCCGCGGCAGCACCTTCCGCTTTACAGTGCCGTTCGCGCGCAGTGTCGCAGCGCGCGCCGCGGACGCGCTGCCGGCGCTGCCGGCCGAGCCGGCGGCGGGGCGCAATGTGCTGGTGATCGACGACAATCCCATCGTGCGCCGCATCGCCCAATCGCTGCTGGAGCAGATGGGCCTGTCCAGCGAGGTGTATGCCAGCGGTGCCGCAGCGCTCGCCCGGCTGGCCCTGCCGGATGCGCCGGACTATCTGTGCGCCCTGGTCGATTGGCGCATGCCGGAACTGGACGGCGTGCAAACCATACGCCGCCTGCGCGCGCACTATGCACCCGCGAAAGCCCCGCCGGTCATACTGATGACGGCTTTCGGCCACGCCGAAGCATTGCGCGAGATCGACGAGCGCCTGGATGGATTCATCACCAAGCCGCTGGGCCTGCGCACCCTGTTTGCCGAAATTGCGCCATTGCTGGGATTGGCGGGCGCCGGCGGCCAGTGCGCCGTTGCGGTAGACGCCACGCCTTCGCAGACGGTGAGGCAATTGCAGAGCGCAGACATCCTGCTGGGGGAGGATGTAGACATCAACCGCGAAGTCATGCTGGGTCTGCTGCAAAGCGTGGGTCTGCAAGCGCGCACCGCCTCGAACGGCGTGGAGGCCTTGCAGGCGGTGGCGGCGGCACGCCCGGACGTGGTGCTCATGGACTGCCAGATGCCGGTCATGGATGGCTACGAAGCCACCCGCCGGCTGCGTGCCGACCCGCAGACGGCCGATCTGCCGGTGATCGCCATCACCGCCAATGCCATGGCTTCGGGCCGCAGCCGCTGCCTCGAAGCCGGCATGAA
>JAEUNN010001134.1 GCA_016791085.1 Rhodocyclaceae bacterium
AGGACTCGTTCCCACGCAGGAGCGTGGGAACGATCGATGTGTGCCCGCCGCAGTCCGCACAAGGCTATTAGTTTCATCGTTCCCACGCTCCAGCGTGGGAACGCATGCCGAGGCGCTCCAGCGCCTCGTAGTATCGGCCTGTGCGCACCGCTGGAGCGGTGAACCCCGCGTTCCCACGCGGGAGCGTGGGAACGATCGGAAGCGCAGGATTTGTTCGGTGGCGGCCTGCTGTTCGGCGTTGCGGCAACGTTCGGCCAGCGCGCCGCGGCTGGACCCGCCTCAGGCCGGTCCACGCGCCGCGCGCCGGCTGGATAAAATCGCGGCACCGGCGCCGATGGCGTCCACACCCTTTGGTGATCCGTCATGAAACTTCCCGGCGTAGCCGAAAAAATCAGTCAGAAACTCAAGCTGCGCCACAAGCTGCGGCACAGCACCGGCCTGCAGTTCGCATTCGCCGAGCGCGTCGATTTTCTGAACCCGGCCGCCTGGGACAGCCTGGCCGGGGGGCACGGCCTGTTCATGTCGCGCGACTACCTGCGCGCGCTCGAAACCGCGCGCATGCCGGAACTGCAGCACCGCTACGCCATGGTGTTTGGCGACGGCGTGCCGCTGGTCATCCTGTCCATGCAATTGCTGGAACTCGGGCTGGACCGGCTGCGCCCGCTTGCACGCGACCAGGACGAAGGCGAATCGGCCGCCGCCAGGCTGCGCCAGCGCGTGCTGGTGTGCGGCAACCTGTTGACTTACGGCCTGGACGGCGTGGCTTTCGCACCCGGCCTGGACCCGCAGCTGGGCTGGCATGCCGTGGCCGAAGCTTTATACCGCATACGCCGCGCGGACAAGCTGCAGGGCGGCCTGCAGTTCGTGCTGGTCAAGGATTTCGACCCGGCGCGGTTCGCCGGCAGCGCATTGCTGGGCAAGCTTTCGTACAGCGCCATCGAAACCGAACCCAACATGATCCTCGAACTTGCGCCGGGCTGGAAAAGCCACGACGACTACCTGGCCGGCATGACCTCCAAATACCGCAGCAACGTGAAAAGCCGCATCCTGAAACCGCTGGCGGACGCGGGCTACACGGTCGCACCGCTAGCCGCGGACGAGGTCGCGCGCCACGCCGCGCGCATGCAGCAAATGTATCTGGCGGTACAGGCCAACGCCTCGCTGCGACCGCTTACCGTGACGCCGCAATTCTGGCCGGCCATGGCGGCACTGGGCGCCGCGCGTGCGGTGATCTGCGGCGTCACCAAGGACGGCGAATTACACGGCTTTCTGCTGGTGTTGAAGAACGGCGCCGAGGCCACGGCCGCGCAGATCGGCTTCGATCGCGAACTGGCCAATGCCGGCCTGCCGCTCTACCTGCGCCTGCTGCACGCGGGCGTGGCCACCGCCATCGCAGCCGGCGCGCGGCAACTGATATTCGGCCGCACCGCGCTGGAACCCAAAGCGCGGCTGGGCTGCAAACCGGTCGAAACGCATTTCTGGCTGCGCCACCGCCAGCCCGTCATCAATTCGGTGGCCAAGCAGTTTTTCCACTTCATCGGCCACGACGAGGCACCGGACATAGACCCGTTCAAGAAGGCCGGCTGAACGCCGGCGCGATGGCTGGCGGCGTTCAGCGCGCCGCGGCCAGCCGCTTCAAATCCGCGATAATTTCCGTGGAATGGCGCGACGCATCGACCGACAGGTACACCTTGGCGATACGCCCGGCCGGGTCGATCAGAAAGGTGTAGCGCTTGGCAAATTTGACTATGCCCCAATTCGACAGCGCGCCATAGCGCGACGCCACCTCGCCCTTCTTGTCCGCCAGCAGCGGAAACGGCAGGTGATACTTTTCCGCGAAGGCCTTGTGCGACGCCGTGTCATCCACGCTCACGCCCACCACCTGGGCACCCAGCGCCGTAAGCTGTGCCAGATCGTCGCGAAACGCGCAGGCTTCGGTCGTGCA
>JAEUNN010001151.1 GCA_016791085.1 Rhodocyclaceae bacterium
GCGTCCTTGCGCAAGCCGGTTTCCATGGGATGCGGCGTGAGTACGCGCAGGTCGAGCAGGTCGCCGGCCAGTCTGGCGCGTATTTTCATGGGTTCGGCCATGTTGCCCTCCGGTCAGCTGCTGCAGCCGCCCGCGATCACCTTGATTTCCCGGCTCGTGTAATAGAACTTGCCGCCCGCTTCGGCGAGCAGTTTCACGACCGAGCTTTCGGCCATTTTGATGCGCACGCTCACCTGGGGCAAAGCGGGTCCGAAAAATTCGAAATGGGCGGCGAGGGGCAAAGGGTTTTTTTCTATCACGACCGCGAGCGCGGTGGTATTGGGAATTTTGCTGCTGATCTCCAGCGGCACCACGGCGCCATTTTCGGCAATTTCCGGTCCGGTCAGCAGCAGGTCGGAACTTGGCTGTGCCTGCATGGCGCCGGCGCCCAGGCCACGCAGCGCGCCCGCCGCGTCTTTGGACTCGAAAGCCGCGGCGTTCCAGCTGGCGGCCAGCACGCGCCGCGGGTGCAGCAACCCGGCGCCCAACAGCGCCAACAGCGCCGCGCCGCCGCCAGCTTGCAAGATCTGACGGCGCAATTCATCCATGCTGCGGCCTGACTGCGAAACGCAGCGCGTGCCGGCGGCCGCCACGCGCGCGCCTGGCTGCCTGCCGTGCGCGGCACAGCCGAGGGATCATGCCGGCGCCACCCAGTGGCCGGACTTGCCGCCCTGTTTTTCGAGCAGGCGCAAGGCGTCCATGCGCATGCCGCGATCCATGGCCTTGCACATGTCGTAAATCGTGAGCAGGGCGACCGCCGCGCCGGTGAGCGCCTCCATTTCCACGCCGGTGCGGCCCACGGTTTGCGCGGTCACCTCGCAGTGCACGGCATTGGCCGCGTCATCCAGCGTGAATTCGACCGCCACGCGCGTGAGCGGTATCGGATGCGCGAGCGGAATCAAGTCCGCGGTGCGCTTGGTGGCCTGGATCGCCGCGATGCGCGCGATGCCCAGCACATCGCCTTTTTTCGAACTGCCGGATGCGATGGCGGCAAGCGTTGCGGCCTGCATGTATATGCTGCCGGCGGCGCGCGCGACGCGCTCGGTTTCCGGCTTGGCGCCGACATCCACCATATGCGCGCGCCCGGCGGCGTCGAAATGGGTCAATTCGCTCATGGCTAGGCGTGGAAATTTTCCGGCGGCGGTAAATTCAGTTCCATCCAGTAGCCCGCCACCGAGCGCAAGGTGTCGCCCAGACGCAGCGGATCGGCCGGCTTGCGCACGAAACTGTTGGCGCCCAATTGCGCCGCCTTGCGCACTTCGGGTTGTCCGACTATGGAAGACAGCATGACGACCGGCACCAGTTTCGTACTCGGGTTGGTGCGCACGCGGCGCAACAAGTCCAGCGCGTCCTCGCGCAACTTCAGATCCAGCAGCACCAGACGCGGCAGCGCGTGCGTGCCGTCGGCCTGGCTCTGACCCAACAGATCGATGGCCTGGTCGCCGGTCGTGGCCACGGCGATCTGTTCCCGGGCGGCGATGGAACGTATCGCCGCCACGATGAACTCGGTATCTTCGGCCGTGTCTTCAACCAGCAGTATCGAAGGGGTGGAACGGTGGTCGGCCATCGTTTAATGTCGAAATGCGGGCGATTACGGGTGTTTCGAAAAAATTCGTGTTCTTCTGTAATTTTCGGACACAAACAGACCGCCGGTGTACTCCCTGCGTTGCCCTGCCGCGCCGGCCTCTGCCGCACTGTCCGGGTATCATATCACCGTGAAACCGCGATCCCTCCTCATTCTATTGCTGGCGCTCGCGCCCGTCGCCGTGGGCGAAGGCCTGCCCGACCTCGGCGACACCTCGCAAGCGGATCTGTCGCCGCAACAGGAACGCCGCATCGGCGAACAATTGTTGCGCGACGTGCACCGCGACCCGTCCTATCTGGACGATGCCGAGGTCGAAAGCTACCTGAATCGCCTGGTAAAGCGGCTCGCCGCCTACAGCCCTGATGCACGACAGGATTTTTCGGTATTTTGCATTCGTGACACCACGCTCAACGCGTTCGCCTGGCCCGGCGGCGTAATCGGCGTACATTCCGGGCTTATCCTGGCCGCGCAAAGCGAATCCGAACTTGCCGGCGTGCTGGGGCACGAAATGGCCCACGTGACGCAACGTCATATCGCGCGCCAGGTATCCAAAGCCGGCCAGGCCGGCGTGCTGCAACTGGCGTCGCTGCTGCTTGCGGTGCTGGCGGCGCGCTCGAATCCGCAAGTGTCGGAAGCCGTCATCGTGGGCAGCCAGGCGGCCACCCTGCAGGCGCAATTGTCGTATTCGCGCGATTTCGAGCGCGAAGCCGACCGCATAGGGCTCATGACCATGGAAGGCGCCGGCTTCGACGAGCACGGCATGGCCACGTTTTTCGAGCGCCTGCAGCGCGCCTCGCGCCTGTACGAAAACAATGCGCCGGCCTATCTGCACACCCACCCGCTCACCAGCGAACGCATCGCGGATATCGAAAACCGCCTGAAGGACAAACGATACCGGCAGGTGCCGGACGGCCAGGATTTCCAGTTCGTGCGCGGGAAATTGCGTGCCATGCAGGGCAGCCCGCGCGAAGCCGTGGCCGACCTCGAAGTGGTGGTGCGCGAGCGGCCCAAGGATAACGGCTTGCGTTTCGGCTACGCCCATGCCCTGCTGCGCGCACGCAAACTCGATCTGGCCGAAGAACAAGTGCGCCTGTTGCGCGCCAGCAGCGCCAGTTCGCCCATGCTCGACAACCTGGCGGCGAGCTTGCGCACGGAAGCCGGCGACAGCGAAGGCGCACTGCGCATCTACCGCGCCGGCCTGGCGCGCGCGCCGCACGAGCGCGCCCTGGTGTATGGCCTGCACGCCACGCTCATGGCGACGCGCAAGGCGGATGCCGCGCTCGCCCTGGCCAAGGAAGAAACCCTTTCCAGTCCGCAGGATTACCGGCTCTACGGCATGCAGGCCAAATCCTACGCGGCGCTGGGC
>JAEUNN010001164.1 GCA_016791085.1 Rhodocyclaceae bacterium
GATGCGCTGTTCGAAGCGGCGCTGGTCGGTAATGTCGCGCGCCATGATGTGCACGCCGTCCACCCAGCCGCGCGCGTTGCGGTTGGGCACCATGCTGATTTCCATATGCGTCTGCAGGCCGTCCTTGCCGGCCATCACGCGCTCGTAGGTGTCGTGCTCGCCGGCCAGCGCGCGGCGCAGATGCGGTTCCACCTCCAGCATGGCGTCGCCGCCCAAAATTTCGGCCAGCGGCCGCCCCGGCAATTTGTCGGGGTCGCGGCCCAGCATGCGGGCATAGGTCGAATTGGCGTAATTGATGCGCCCCTCGCTATCTATGAAGGCCATGCCGGCCGGCGTGTTTTCGGTGACCAGGCGCAATTGCGCCTCGCGCTCCTGCAGCGCCTGCAGCGCGCTGTGGCGCTCCGTGATGTCGGCCGCGAAACCTTCCAGACTGACCAGGTTGCCGTCGTCGCCGAACACGCCGGTGCCGCGGTTGCCTATCCAGCGCACGCGGCCGTCGCGTGCCGTGATGCGGTATTCCAGCATGTAGGCGGTGCGCGCGGCGAGCGCCCGGCGCAGTTCGGTCACGAGGCGCTGGCGGTCTTCGGCGTGGACGTGGTCGTCCTTGTCCATGCTGGCTTTGCCGAGCAGGTCCGCCGGGCCGTAGCCGGTGGCGGCGAGCACGCCGTCGCTCACGTATTCGAGCGTCCAGTGCGGGTCGGCGCGGCAGCGATAGGCAAATCCGGGCAGATTGGCGAGCAGGGTGGTTTGCGTGCGCTGCGCCTCGCGCAATTCGCGCGTGCGCCGCGACAAGCCGTCCAGCATGGTTTGCAGCGCGCGCGCCAGGTCGCCGAAATCGTCCTTGCGCGCGGCCAGCGGCATGATGACGCGCCCGTCGATTTCGTGCACTTGCCGCGCCGCCGCGATGAGCACGCGCAGCGGCCGCAAAATCCAGCTGGCCAGCAGGCTGGCCAGCAGCGCCATGGACAAGGCGCTCACACTGGACAGCACCAGGGTAAGCCTTTGCAGCGCGGCCACGTCGGCAAACACCGACTCTGCGCTTTCGCGCACCAGTATGGACCAGTCCGTATCGGGCAATTCGCGTATCGCCGAAACCGGGGCATAGCCCACCAGATAGCGCCGGCCCGACGGCCAGGTTTCCAGCGCCGCCGCCACCGACTGCGCGCGCGCGCGCACCGACGCCACATCGCGCGGCTTGGTGTTGACCAGATCGGCCGGGCCGCTCAGCACGCGCCCGTCGCGCGCGATCACCAGCGCATCGAGTTCGCGGTTGTTGTGCAGGGGGGCAAGTACCGCGCGCGCCTCGTCCATCATCCAGTCCACGCCGAGGTGGGCGACCAGCACGCCAGCCAGTTGTCCGGCCGTGCCGCGCGCCGGGATGGCGAGCAGCAGTTGCGGAGCCGCGCCACGTTCGGCCGCCGAGCCGGCCAGCACGCCCAGATACGCATCCAGGCGGGCGCTGCGGAATTCGTCGCGCAGCGACAGATCCATGCCCACCGCGAAATTGCCGGTGGCCGCGCTTACCAGGCCGGCCGGGTTGGTATAGGCGATGCCCAGGTATTGCGGCACGGCGGCACGCAAGCGCACCAGCGCATCGCGCCGCTCGGCGTCATTGCCTTTTTCGCCGAATACCGATAGCGAACCGTACAGGCGCAGGTCGCTCAGACGTTCGCGCAGGCCGCGCCCGACGCGCTCGGCGATCTGCACCGCGGCGGCCGCATAAGTGCGTCCGCGCTCGGCCTCCAGTTCGCTGCCGCGCCGTGAGGCCTGAAATGCCCCAACGGCCAGTCCCAGACCGAATAGCGCGACGGCAATGGCAATGGTGACGCGGGCGCGCAGGCTGCCGCGGCGGTTCGCCAGGTTGCGGATGAAGGGGCTCATTCGGATTTGTATCGACGGGCGCCGACACTATAGCAGCGCGTGCGCGCGCCATGTTGCACGC
>JAEUNN010001165.1 GCA_016791085.1 Rhodocyclaceae bacterium
AGGGGTTTTGCGTGAATATGCCGGTGGCCTGACGGACCATGATGTCGCTGCGCGTCTGGTCCAGCACGCTGTGGCCGTCCAGGCTGCCACGCCGGTTGAGCAGGCTGATGAAGCGGCACAGGTCGGCCGGCGTCGTGTACAGGCCGGCCGCGGCGGCTTCCGGATAGCGGTTGCGGCGCCCGTAAATCACTTCGCCATCGGCGTCATGGCCGGCCGCGGCGCGGCTCAGGCTGGGCGGCAGCGTCAGGTCGAACGTGCTGTGCGTCATGCCGGCCGGCAGCAGCACGTGGTCGCGCATCCAGCTGCGAAAATTGTGGCCGGTCAGGTGCTCCAGCATTTGCATCAGCAGCACGTAGCCGGCGCCCGAATAATGTGGTCCGCCGCCGGGCTGATAGGTCAGCTGGACGGGCGGAGAATTGCAGGGCGGCGTGCCGCCCAGTATTTGCGCGAGCGTGGGCACGGCCACGTCGGGGTCGTTGGCGTAGCCGGCAAAGCCGCCGAAATTGCTGCATTGCCCGCCCGCATCGGGTACGCCCATGCCGCTCAGTCCGCCGCGATGCTGCAGTACCAGGGCCAGACTCATCTGGTTTTTCCACTTGGCCTGGGCGCTTGCGCAGAGCGGCGGATCCCAGCCCAGATAGGGCGTCAGGTTTTCGCCCAGTTGCAGATGGCCGTCCTGCACCAGGCGCAAAAAGCCCACCGCCGCGACGGGTTTGCTGATCGAGGCGGCCTGGAACACCGTGTCGGTATGCACCCAGGCCGGTTTGCCGGCTTCGAGCCGGCCGTAACTGCAGGCCCAGGCCAGGTGGTTATCCAGCACTACCGCGACGCTGGCGCCGGGTG
This sequence comes from Rhodocyclaceae bacterium, assembly GCA_016791085.1. Lineage (GTDB taxonomy): Bacteria > Pseudomonadota > Gammaproteobacteria > Burkholderiales > Rhodocyclaceae > JAEUNM01. Next base: position 844 of record JAEUNN010001165.1, read on the forward strand.
TGCGCCATTTCGCCATGCGCTGCCATATGGTTTGCGGCTGGCCATTTTCCAGCGCGATATTCTGTTCGATCTGGCGTATCGGGTCCGGTGCGCGCGCGGGAGCAAGGGTGTTGGTCTGCAGCGACCAGCCGCCCTGCGGCGCGAACGCGAGGTGATCCAGCAGCCAGCCCTGGCCGCGAACCTGGCCGAGCTGCGCGAAACATTCGTCGGGTATGTTGCGTGCCCAGTAATAGTCCTCGGCCAGGATGGCCCAGCCGCCGCCGGGCGCGAACGCCACCTTGCGCGCCGGCCGCGTGCTGGGCAGGCAGTTGCACAGCAACTGGTAGCACTCGTCGTCGATATTGCGCGCGTACAGCGCATGGCCGGCCAATATGACCCAGCTGTTGCCGCCCTGCGGCGGAAATGCAATGCAGGTAATGGTGGCGCCGGCGGCAAAAAAATCGCACAGCTTGCGGAAACATTCGTCCGGGATGCCGCGCGCGTAGTAGTGGCGGTCGGTCACGATCACCCAGCCGCCGCCGGGCGTGAATGCCAGCGCGCGCAGTTCGTCGCCGGCACGCATGAAACTGCCCAGTTGCTGGAAACATTCGTCAGGTATGGCGCGCGCGTAATAGGCGCGATCTTTGGTCACGATGACCCAGCCGCCGTTGGGCGCGAATGCGAAGGCGGCCACCCCGCGCGGCCCCAGCTCGCCTAGCATGCGATGCGCTTCGTCCGGGATGTTGCGGTCGAAATACATGAATCCCATGGTCGAATCTCCCCGCACCGGGGGCGCGGTATGCAGGACTGGGGAAACGGGTGTCGCCGCGGCGCATGCAGCCTGGCCGCCATATGGGCGATGCGGCACCGGCCCGACGCCGGCCGCGGATCACTGGATATGGTAGATGATGGTGGCGTTAGCCGCCATCAAACCTGAACCGCGCCTGCCGGGCCTGGAATGCGGTGCCGGCAGGCGCAGCGTTTGGGGCCGCGAATGAGCCGTGGCGGCCCGCGGCGCGGCGCCAGCAGGGTGCGCCGCCGCGGCCTGGCTCGATGGCCCGGCGCGGCCAGGGTGGCCGCGCGTTGGCGTCAAACCTTGAAGCGCTGGGTTTCCTCGAACAGCCGCGCTGCCATGTTCTGCAGGTCGGCCGCAATTTCGCTGGTGTGCCGCGCGGTGCTGGCGCTGGATTCGGACATGCGCGCGATCTGTTGCACGTTGCCGGAAATGGCTTCCGCGCCGGCCGACTGTTCGCGCGCCGCGTGCGCGATGCCATCCACTTTCTCGGACGTGCTTTCGGCGGAATGGCTGATGCTCGCCAATGCCGTCGCGGCACGGTCGGCGAGTTGGGCGCTTTCGCTGACCAGGCGCGCGCTGGCTTCGATTTCCTGCGCCGAGGCCTGGGTGTCCGACTGTATCGAATCTATGGTGCGCGTAATTTGCCGTGTGGCTTCGCTGGAGCGTTCGGCGAGCTTGCGCACTTCGTCGGCCACCACCGCGAAGCCGCGCCCCTGTTCGCCGGCGCGCGCAGCTTCGATGGCGGCGTTGAGCGCGAGCAGATTGGTCTGGTCGGCGATGTCGTGGATGGCCATCACGATGCCGCTGATGGTGCCGGCACGGTCCTTCAGATCGGCAACTTTGGCTGCCGCGCCCAGCACGCACTGGGCCGCGCGCGCCACCTCGCCGGAAGCCTGGCGCGCCAGGTTTTCGCCCTCGCGCGCATAGCGTATGGTCTGGTCGGCCAGGGAGGAAGTCGATTCGGCATGCGTGGTCACCGCCCCCACGCTTTGCGTGAGCTGTTCCACCGCGCTGGCCGCGGCGCCCGACGCGGCGTTCTGATCGGCCGCCGCCTGCGTCAGCTGCCGCGCCGCCGCGGACATTTGCGCGCTGCCTTCGGCAACCTGGCGCGCGTCGTCGGCAAGCCGGCGCACCATGCCCTGCAGGCTGGAAATCAGGCCATTGAAGGCGTGCGCGATGGGCGCCAGTTCGCCGCGGTCGGCTTCCGGCAGACGCTGGCGCAGATCGCCCTCACCGGCGGCGATGCGGTCCAGGGCATCGGACAGTTCATGCACGCGGCGGTGGAATATGGTGCGGAATATCACGAGGAACACCCCGCCCACCAGCAGGGCCGTGGCGACCACGCCGAGCGCGATATTGCGTGCCAGGGCGTTGCCGGCTGCCAGTGCCGCACTCACGTCCTGCTGCACTTCCAGCACGCCGCGCACATCGCCCAGTTTCCAGTCGCGGCGCGGGCTGTCCGGGTGGCTGTTGTGGCATCCGACACAGGCTTCGGCGACCAGTTTGTCGGCCAGCGCGACACGCACGATGCTGCGGCCATCGGACTGTTCCAGTGCCGTATGCACTTCGTCCGGGTTGGCATTCAATGCGCGCCAGGCCTTGTCGCCGAATGCGTCGAGCTTGCGCGCGCCGCGATTCGGAAACGGATAGGCGCTGTAGAGCGCCAGATGGGTGCCTTCGGCCGCCACCAGCCGGCTCAGATCGTGAATCATGGTGGCGGGCAGGGGGATGCGGTCGGGCTTGCCCTCGTGCTCGAACGAAGGTTTCAAGGTCCCGCCGGTGGCACCAAGTTTTGCGATCACGTTTTCCGTGTAGTACTTGCGCAGCACCTTGTACTGGCCCACCGTATGGCGCGCCTCCACGACCGCCTGACCCACGATCTGCTCCTGCAGCAGGCGCGGCAGCGCCAGCACCGCCGCAAGCAGGGCTACGCCCAGCACGCAGAACACCGGTATGGTGATCTGCCAGAACAGTGTTTTGGGGGCGAGTCGCATGAATGGTCCTTTCACCGCGGTGGCATGTTCGGCCCGAAATATGGGCATGGGATAGCGCTGGAAACGGATCCGCGGCGAGGAACTTTAGTGCTGCGCCGGAGACGGCCCGCGGCACGCGCGCGGCGCGGCAATACACCTTGGCG
>JAEUNN010001092.1 GCA_016791085.1 Rhodocyclaceae bacterium
GGCCGATTATGTAGATACGTCGATTATGTTGAGGTTTCCGGGCAGATATTCGGATAGGCCAGTGTTCACGGGCTTTTTCGTGCCGGGGAAGAGATGCTGATCTCGACATAAATTCAGCGGTCTCCTGAAGTGGAGTTTTTACTTCAGGAGACGCTCATGAACCCAAACGTACGGCACCGGAGCGCGCAACCAGCGCGCTCAACCGCAATCCCTTCCGACTCCATCGCGGACGAACTGCGCCAATTTGACGACCATCTGCGTGAGGTACGCGGCCTATCGGTGGGCACGCGTCGCAACCATTGCCGTATCGTCGCGCAGTTGTTGCGAAAGAAGTTCGCCGGTGGCGTCATCGACGTAGGCACACTGCGCCCAGTCGATGTTCGTCGCTTCATCGCTCGGCAACTGGGGAACAGCCCCCCGCATTCTGGCGCCGCCCAAATGGCAACGGCTTTGCGAAGTTACCTCCGCTACCGGACCGTCTGCGGCGACTCGGTTGCCGGGCTGAACGCAGCCATTTCCTCTCCGGTGCAGTGGAAGCTTGCTTCGCTGCCGCGTGCCCTCAAGCCGGACGAAGTTCGACGCCTGATCAGTGCATTTCCCAATGGCCGTTGGCCCCGACGAACTCATGCCATCGTCCGTTGCGCACTGGACCTGGGGCTGCGCGCGGGCGAGATTGCGAACCTGTCGATCGATGACATCGACTGGCGCCAAGGCGCGGTCACGCTGAAAGGCACGAAGTCGCGCCGGCAGGACATCCTGCCGCTGCCGATGGCGACCGGAGAAGCCTTGGCGGACTACCTGCAGCATGAGCGTCCGGCGACCGCGAGTCGGGCGGTCTTCGTTCGGCGTCGCGATTCCCGTGATATCCCGATCACAAGTCATGCAGTTCAGAAGGTAATCCACCATGCCTGCCAGCGAGCAGGCCTGCCAGACTGCAGCTCGCATCTGCTGCGTCACACGCTGGCCTGCCGCCTGGTCGAAAGCGGCAGTTCGCTCAAGGAGGTTGCCGACGTTCTCCGGCACCGTTCTCTGGAAACCACCCGGATCTACGCCAAGCTCGACACGCCAAGCCTCTCCGACGTCGCGTTGCCCTGGCCGGGGAGCGGATCATGAGCCGGCGCCGAAGCTTGCAGGCCAGAATCGATGACTATCTGGCTGAGCGCCGCCGTCAGGGGTTCCAACTGCGTTCCCGTGACGCCTTCCTCGCCGGCTTTGCCCGCTTCGTCGAAGCCAAGCACCATCGCGGCCCGCTGTCGGCGGAGCTCATGGTCGAATGGGTGCGTGCCGCCAAGGATGGCCACGGCGATGCAGGCACCTGGGCGCGCTGTTGGGGACGGTTGCGGCACTTCATCTGCTATCTGCAGCAGTTCGAGCCGGACACCCACGTTCCCGAGGCGTCGCTCTTCGGCCCGGAGCCCGGCCGCGTTGCACCACACATCTATACCGAAGACGAGATCATCGGCTTGCTCGCGGCGGCGCGCACGCTCGGCCCCTCCGGTAGCCTGAGGCCATATACCTACCAAACCCTGTTTGGCCTGATGGCCTCGACCGGATTACGCGTTTCCGAAGCCATTCACCTGCGCGACGCGGATGTCGATTTCCAGCGCGGCATACTGACGATACGGCAGACCAAGTTCGCCAAGTCCCGGCAACTGCCGATCCATCCCAGCACGGCGAAGGCGTTGGCGCGCTATCGGAAGCAACGCGAGCGGCATCTTCCGACGACAACGGGCATGCCGTTCCTGGTCGGCAGTCGCGGCCGCCGATTGGGACTGCCGCTTGGCGAGCGACAGGCGCATCGCGTCTTTACCGGCCTGCGCGATGGCCTCGGCTGGGTCAATCGAGGCGGACACGATGCCCCGCGCCTGCACGACCTTCGCCACACATTCGCCGTGCGGCGCCTGGTGCGCTGGTACGCCGACGGCGCCGAGGTCGACCAGAAGATGCTGGCGCTGTCGACCTACATGGGCCATGCCGAGATCTTCTACACGTACTGGTACCTCACCGCCGTTCCTGAGTTGATGGCGATTGTTGCCGGACGGTTCGAGCAATTCGCCAAACTCCCGGGAGATGATGATGCGTAGCCGATCCAAACCACCGCCATCGTTTTCCGCGCTCGTGCAAGCCTTCTTCGTCGAGCACCTGACGCAACAACGTGCCCTCAGCCCGCAGACGGTTGCCGCTTACCGCGATGCCTTCATGCTCTTCCTGCGCTTTGCCGAGGCGCGCCTTTGCCGCTCGCCGGAGTTGATCACGCTGGCCGACATCACGCCGGAGCTGATCATGGCCTTCCTCGATCATCTGGAACAAGAGCGGCACAACAGCGTGCGCAGTCGCAATGCCCGACTTGCGGCGTTGCGTTCGTTCCTAAAGTTCGCCGCACACCGCGACGTTTCATCGCTACAGGTAATCGAGTACGCGCTCGGCGTTCCGGCAAAGCGCTTCGAGCGCCCGATGTTCGGCTACCTGTCCCGGGACGAGATGTTAGCGGTGATCGGTACGCCGGACGGAACATGGTTCAGCCAACGGGATCACGTAATGCTGATGCTGCTCTACAACACTGGCGCGCGGGTTTCCGAGATCGCCAGCATAAAGGTCGGCGAGGTTGTTCTTGACAAAGGGAGCGCATGCGTTCATCTGCACGGCAAGGGGCGCAAGCAGCGCAGCCTGCCGCTGTGGCGTTCAACCGTCAGGGCGATCCGAGTCTGGCTCAGACTAAATCCGCAGTTTGATCCGGGCTCGCCACTGCTGCCAAATCGGGACGGCCAGTCGATGTCGCGATGGAACGTAATGCAGCGCCTGGAACGCGCCGTCCAGGTTGCCGCAGAATCCTTCCCGGATTTGGCGGCGCGCCACATCTCGCCACACGTGATTCGCCACACGACGGCAATGCACCTGCTGCAGGCCGGCGTCGAAATCAGCGTCATCGCGCTTTGGCTCGGCCACGAGAGTTCGGCAACCACGCACCAATACGTCGAGGCCGACCTGGCCATGAAGGAACGGGCGTTGGCCCGGCTTCAGGAGCCAGAGGCAAAGATTCAGCGTTTTCGGGCGTCCGACTCGTTGATCAACTTCCTGCGGACGCTCTGATTATGTAGACCTCCAAATCGGCGCCTTCTGCTCCAGGCTGGCCGTTGGCGCACGATCCCGGTCGCGGCTCAACATAATCGAGGCATCTACATAATCGGCC
>JAEUNN010000401.1 GCA_016791085.1 Rhodocyclaceae bacterium
CGTGACGCGATCGAATTCGCGCGGTGGATAATTCCGCGCCAGTTCCGAAACATGCATGCCACGCATCTGTTCGACCGTATAGCCGAGCATGTCTGCGGCCGGGGCATTGGCATACACGATGCTCCCGCTCGCCGCATCCACGCGGTAAATACCCAGGCCCACGCGCTCCATGGCGAAGTCGGTTTCGACCAGCTTGCGGTGGGCTTTTTGCAGGTCGGCCGTGCGTTCGGCGACCAATTGCTCGAGGTGGTGGCGCAAGGCGTTCAGTTCGAGCGCGCTCTGGCGGTGTTCGGTAATGTCTTCCTGCACCGAAACGTAATGCGTAACGTCGCCGCCGGCCGCGCGTATCGGGGACACGACCGCAAAGTCGATATATTCGACGCCGTTCTTGCGCCGGTTGATAAATTCCCCTTTCCAGGTTTTCCCGCATGCCAGCGTGCCGCGCAATTGCGCATAGGTTTCCGGCGGCGTGCGGCCCGAGGCGAGCATGCGCGGTTTGCGCCCTTTGGCTTCGGCGCGGCTGTAGCCGGTATTGTGCTCGAAGCCCGGATTCACATATTCGATGCGCCCGGCACGATCGGTAATGACGATGGAAGCCGGGCTCTGCTCCACGGCTTCGGCGAGCGTGCGCGTGCGTTCCTGCGCTGCCACCTTGGCGCTCACGTCGCGCAGCACGCCTTCCATGCGCTTGGGCCGGCCGCCCCCATCGGGGTACAGGCGGCCATGCAGCGATATCCAATGCACGCTTCCATTCGGCCACAGGCAGCGGAATTCGGCCTCCAGATCGCCCGGTTCGGCCAGCGCCCGTTCCCGCAAGGCCGCCACGCGGGCGCGGTCCTCGGGATGTATCGCGGCGATGAAGCGCCCGTAGTCCAGCTCGGCATCCTGCGGAAGGCCGAAAATCGCCTTGGCGGTATGCGACCAAACCAGGCGATCGTCCGACAAATCCCAATGCCAGGTGCCCAATTTGGCCGCCTCGGTGGCAAGGCGCAAGCGCTCTTCGTTCTCGCGCAGCGCGGCTGCCGCGAGCTTGCGCTCGGTAATGTCGCGTAGCGTGCCGCGCCAGCCCAGGTTTTCGCCCAGTTCGCCCTGCACGCGGCAGCACTCCAAGGATACCCAGCGCTGCAGGCCGTCCTTGCGGCAGATGCGGAATTCGTCCTCGCCGCCGGCCGTGCGGCCGTTTTCGGCGCGAAATTCCAGGCAGGCTGCAGCGTCCTCGTCCGCCACGATGCGCGGCATCAGGGCCGGGTCGGCCATGAATTCGGCAGGACCGTAACCGGAAATCGCCTGGCAGGCGGGCGACACGTAAATGCAGCGGCCATCCGGTGCAACCCAGAATATCCAGTCCGTGGCATGGTCCGCCAGCAGCCGGTACTTGCTTTCCGATTCGCGCAGCGCCGCGGCGGCGCACTCGCGCTCGCTGATGTCGTAGAACGTGACGACCGTTTCGGCGCCCACGGTAATGCCGGAAATGAGCACGCTGCGCTGTTTACCATCGCTGCAGGTGAAGGGATATTGCAGCACCGGCGTGGCGCCGGCCGGTGTCGAGGGGCCGGCGCTGGCGCCGACCCAACGCCGCTCGACTTCGGCACGGCAGGCCGGATCCGGGAAGGCCCGATTCCACAAGGCGGCGAGCGACGGCAAGTGGGCGCGCGTGTAACCGAACACGCGCGTGAATTCGGCATTCAGATCGGTAATGTTGCCGGCCGCATCGACGATGCCCAACGGCACAGGCAGGCGCTCGAACATGCCGCGAAAGCGCGCTTCGCCGAGCCTGAGGGTGCGCTCCGCGGCGATGCGGCGGCTGGCCGCCTCGTCCAGCATGGAGCGCACGGCGGCAATTTCCGTGACCTCCGCGGCGTCGCCGCCCGGTGCGCCGGGCGTGGCCAGACTGGACACGGAATCCGCCAGGCGCCGCGCCACGCGCCGCCCCATGATCACACTGCCCCAAATCGCTAGTGCGATGCCTGACAATATGGGAAGCATGGATTTGACGACCGGCGCCCAGAACTGCGAGGCAGGCACATTGACCTCGATGGCCCAGTCGGACTGCTCGGATTTCGCGCGATATACGCGGCCGGCCGCCGCCGTTGCGTCGGCCGCCGGCGGTGGCAGTTGCGCCAGTACCGCGCCGGTGCCGTCGAGGAGGCGCATGGACCAGCCGTCCGGCAGCCGCAGCTGTTCCAGCAAGGTCTGCAAATGTTGCGTTTCGAGCTGCCCGACCACGGCGTAGGCCGGTTTGCCGTCGCGCATGACCGGAACGGCGATGCCAACCACCGGCTGTTTGGCAAGTGGTCCGGTCACCCGATCGCCAATGCTCGAGCGGCCGCTCGCCAGCGCATCCGGCGCCGCGGCCCGGCCCGACGGGCGCGGCAATTGCGGCAGTTCCGCACCATAGGGCAGCCGCGTGTTGAAGCGCATGCGCAAGTCGGCATCCACCAACAGCACGTGTATGCCGAAGGTCTGCCGATACGCCTGGGCTTGTTCGTACAGTTGCGGCAAGCCGCCTTCGACCTGCAGCAATGGCGATGCGGCAAGCATCTGCAGGCCGCCCAGACGTGCCAGCACGAACTGGTCTACGTCCAGCGCAGCTTCTGCCGCACGCGCGCCGGCCTCGTGATCGCTGTCGTGCTGGCGCGCAATCATGCTTTCCGCGGCCAGGTAGAGGGATACCAATGCGAGCGGCAGCACACACAGCCAGATCATGCGCGTAAGCACCGCCGCCAGCGCGACGCCCGAATTTCTGCGCGCGCTGCTGCGCCGCCGGGCGAGCTTATTCACCGGAACCTGCCGCCATCCTGGCGCAGCAGACACGCGCGCAGTCCGGTCGGGTGCAAGTATGGGGCGCCTTGCACTGCTTCGTGTTGAATCATTTTTCTTGCGCTTATTACCTTGCCGGCCGGGCACTGCAGCCGGAACTGCTGAATATGCCAGGATTCTGCGCGCGCGTCCTCACGGAAGTTTGATGCACATCAATAGTCGGCTTCATTTTTTGAGCTTAGCGCGGATAAGTGCGGCAGCAAGCCTTGCAGGGCAAGGCTGTGGTCCGGGACCGGCGTTGCGGCTGACGCGCCTAGCTATCGCCCGGACATCGAACAGGCCCTGTCAGCGACGGCTTCCAGGGCAGCGCCAACACCTGCCGCAAGCGAAAGTTCACGCTGGAAGCGGCGCCGCGCCTTGTAACCCACATGCCCTCGCCGAGCGCTTTGATAGCCCAACAACCCACTGAAATGCTTGATGTTATTTCCCCTCGCGCGCACACCGTGCAGGCGCCCCCTACGCACCCGATGGCAGGGCTGGCGCGCCGCCTGGCAGCCCGCAAGGACAGCTTGCGCCTCCGTGCAGGGAGCGACCATGCGCGTCGTCGTGCCTAGCCAGACAACGCGCCAGCCGCACCCTCGCATGCGTCCAACTGAGGAATGTAGGTTAAAGCGACATTATCGGAATGGATGTGGCCGCCGATGCGGCGTGCGCCTGATCCGGGCCCCCGCCGCCGCCCCGTCGAACAGGCGCAAAACGGCCGCAATGCGCGGCCGCTGCATTTAGCCCGGGCGTTACCGCCCGATGCCGGCGTTATGGATCTATCGCAGCGTGCGGGCCGGACAGGACAGCGGTCCCGCAGCGCCCACCGCGGCGCCATGGCCTGCCGGCCCCTGGCGCACGGCAACGATATTCGGGGAATTTATCGAAACTGGCCCCGCGGCGCGACAGCCTTAACGCACGTTGAGCAATTCGACTTCAAACACCAGGGTCGCGTTGGGGGGAATCACCCCGCCGGCGCCGCGCGCGCCATAGCCCATTTCAGGCGGTATGGTGAGCTTGCGCGTGCCGCCCACCTGCATGCCGGCCACGCCTTCGTCCCAACCCTGTATGACCTGCCCGGCGCCCAGGCGGAAACTGAAGGGCCGGCCGCGATCTTTGCTCGAATCGAACTTGCGTCCGTCGGTAAGCCAGCCGGTGTAATGCACCTCGACGGTTTTGCCGGCTTCGGCGCGCGCGCCCGTACCGGTCACGCTATCTTCGATGATGAGGCCGCTGGAAGGCTCGGACATGGGTGTCTCCTGGGAATTTCGCGGCCCACGCCGCGCGTGGGCCGCATTATCCCCGAATTCACGCCGCGTACGCGGCCGGGTCCGCGCCCGCCGCGGGAAGCGCGCTCTAGCGGCCGGGCTTCACGCGCTGCGCGAATTTCTGCCGGAACTTGTCCACTTTGGGTCCCACGACCACCTGGCAGTAGGGCTGATAGGCGTTGTGGTCGTAGTACTCCTGGTGGTAATCCTCGGCCACCCAGAATTTTTCGGCCGGGCTGATTTCCGTGACGATGGGACGCGAAAATTCGCCCGCCGCATTGAGCGCGGCGATCACCTCGGCGGCCGTATCGCGCTGTTCCGGCGTGGTCCAGAATATCGCCGAGCGATACTGGGTGCCGACGTCGTTGCCCTGGCGGTCGCGCGTGGTCGGGTCGTGAATCGCAAAAAACACTTCGAGCAGATCGCGGAAACCGATGCGCGCGGGGTCGAAGGCGATGCGCACGACTTCGGCGTGGCCGGTATCGCCGTTACATACCTGGCGGTAGCTGGGCCGCTCCGTGCTGCCGCCGCAATAGCCCGATTCGACCGTCGCCACGCCTTCCAGCCGGTCGAACACCGCCTCCAGGCACCAGAAACAACCGCCGCCCAGTATCGCGATTTCGTGTTTGGTCTGAGTGTTCATGCTTTCTCCTGATTGGTCGCTTGCACTGCCGGCCATGCCGCGCCGGCTTCTGCCGCGCGCTCGCGCTTTCCGCTCCATGGCAAGCATAGGCGGTAGACCGTGGCGCATGGTCATAGCTTACGCGCCGCGGCAGCCCTCGGGATAGAATGCGCCCGCAGCGCCACTCGCACAACAATCCGGCGCGCCTGCGCCTGACCTGTCCTCCTTGCCTGGAATCGCCATGATTGACTTGCGTTCCGCCGTTTGCGCGCGTATTTCGCGCGCGCGCCATGTTTTCGCCCTGCTGACGCTGTTCCTGCTGCTGCCGGCCCACGCCGCACCGGCGCTATGGGAAGTCAGCGCCCCCGGCGGCGGCCGCGTGTGGCTGTTCGGGTCCGTGCATCTTTGTTCGCAACAGTGTTACCCCATGCCGGATGCGGTGCGGCAGGCGTTCGACGCGTCGCCCGCCCTGGCACTGGAACTCGACCCCACCGCACCACACACCGCGGCGCGCGTGCTGGAGCGCGGCGTCTATGCGCCGGATGACGCGCTGGACCGCCACCTCGATCCGGCGTTTGCGGCGAACTTGCTGGATCGCTTGAGCAAGCTGGGGCTGGACCGGGATGCACTGCTGCGCATGCGGGCTTGGCTGATCGCGCAATTGATCACCGTGGCCAGTGCGGAACAGGCCGGCTATCAACTGGAACAGGGCATAGATGTCTGGTTCCTCGGGCAGGCGCGCAGCGCAGGCAAAACCGTGCTCGAACTGGAAACCCCGGACGAGCAGATAGACAGCATGGACGGCCTGCCCGACAGCGCGCAACAGGCGATGCTGCGGCAGGGGCTGCTTTACCTCGATCCGGCGCGCATGAAACGGGAAATGTCGCGCCTCGTGTCGGCCTGGCAGCGCGGCGATGTGGACCAGCTGGCAAGTTTGATACGCGCCGAAACCTCGGTCGACCCGGACACCGAAAAAGTGTTCGAGTCGGTCCTCACGCGCCGCAACGGCGTCATGGCCGAGCGCATCGCCGCGTATCTGGCTTCGGGCCGGCAGGTATTCGTGGTGGTCGGCGCGGCCCACCTGTCCGGCCGCGCCGACATCTTGGTGCGCCTTGCCGCGATGGGCTACCAGGTGCGCCGCGCCAACTGACCGGTGCAAGCTGCCGGCGCGCGGGCGCCGGCGGGCCCGCGGCCTTACACGATGGCGCGCAATTCGCGCATGGCGACCGATACCATGGGTATGTCCAGCGTGCCGAACGACTGCATGTCGGCGACGACCTGGCGCCAGCGGTCGATCTGATAGCGCCGGCTCGCCTTCCAGGCTTCGATGAGCGCGTCGCGCTGCGTCAGTTCCGGGCTCGCGCGCAGTACCTGCGCGGCGATATTGCGCGCGTGCAGCGACAGGTCCTCGCGTAGCGCGGCGCGCGCCAGCGTCTGCCAGTGGTTGTCCGCCGGCAGCGCGCCAACCTGGGCCGACAGCCAGTGCAGGTCCAGCCAGCCGCCCACCGCGAAATACACGGCCGCGACCAGTTCCGTGTCGCGCCCGGTTTCGCCGGCGACATCGACGATGTCCAGGCCGGAATATTGTTCGGCCAGGCCCGCCACCTGCCGTGCCGTGGCTTCCGGCGCGCCCAGTTCGACATATCCGGCCACCGTGGTATCGAGATGGGCACGGTATTGGGCATTCACCAGCTCGTACAGATTGGCGCCCACCAGCGCCACGCCGGGCGCGTAACGCGCCAGCGTGGTGGCCAGATTGGCCAGCGTGTCGCGGTGGCGCAGGAACCATAGCGTGCCGCGCAATACCAGCCTGGACGCGTCTTCGATGAGCTTGATCTGCGTGCTGTGCGCAACCTGGTTGTCGAGCGCCTCGATGTGCTGCCACAGCGGCACCAGGCCGAATATTTCGCGCGTCGCCAGATAGGCGCGCACGATGTCGGGAGCCGTGGCGCCGGTTTCTTCGCGCATGCGGAACACGAAAGTCGGACCGACGCGGTTCACCATGCTGTTCACCACGTGGGTGCTGATGATTTCGCGCTTGAGCGGGTGCGCGGCGATCTGCTCGGGAAAGCGTTCGCGCAACGGCTTCGGGAAATAGCGTTCCAGCGCGGTACGGATGAAGGGGTCTTCCGGCACGTCGGAAGTCAGCACGGTTTCGTACAGTTCCATCTTGCTGTAGGCCAGCAGCACGCTCAATTCCGGTGTGACGAGGCCGCTCGCGCGCGCCTTGCGCTCGGCAATTTCCTCGTCGAAAGGCAAAAATTCCAGCTTGCGATTGAGCCGCCCGCTATTGCCCAGGTAGCGCATGTAGCGCGCCTGGTCGTCCAGCATGCTGACGCCGCGCGCACGCACGACCGACAGCACCTGGTTCTGGAAATAGTTGTCGCGCAGTACCAGCTGGGCCACTTCTTCGGTCATGTCGGCGAGCAGCTGGTTGCGCTGCTTTTCCGTCATGTCGCCGGCCGCCACCACGGCATTGAGCAGGATTTTGATGTTCACCTCGTGGTCGGAACAATCCACGCCGCCGGAATTGTCTATCGCGTCGGTATTGATTTTTCCGCCCGACAGCGCGAATTCGATGCGCCCGCGCTGGGTGCAGCCCAGGTTGCCGCCCTCGCCCACCACCTTGCAGCGCAATTCGCCGCCATTCACGCGGATCGCATCATTGGCGCGGTCGCCCACGTCGGCGTTGTTTTCCGCGGCGGCTTTGACATAGGTCCCGATGCCGCCGTTGTAGAGCAGGTCCACCGGCGCGAGCAGGCAGGCGCGTATCAGTTCCACCGGCGTGAGCGCCTCGGCATCGGTGCCCAGCAGCGCGCGCATCGGTTCCGTCAGCGCAATCGATTTCGCCCCGCGCGGCCACACGCCTCCGCCCGGCGATATGAGCTGCTTTTCGTAATCGTCCCAGGATGAGCGCGGCAACGCGAACAGGCGCTGGCGCTCCATGTAGGACAGTTCCGGGTCCGGATTCGGATCGATGAATATGTGGCGATGATCGAATGCCGCAACCAGCTTGATGTGGCGCGACTGCAGCATGCCGTTGCCGAATACGTCGCCGGACATGTCGCCCACGCCGACCACGGTGAAATCCTGCTCCTGGGTGTTGCGTCCCAGCTCGCGGAAATGGCGCTTGACGGATTCCCAGGCGCCGCGCGCCGTGATGGCCATTTTCTTGTGGTCGTAGCCGACCGAACCGCCCGAGGCGAAGGCGTCGCCGAGCCAGAAGCCATATTCGCGGGCGACCGCATTGGCGTAGTCGGAAAACGAGGCCGTGCCTTTGTCGGCCGCCACCACCAGGTAGGCGTCGTCGGCATCGTGGCGCACCACGCGCGGCGGCGGCACGAGCGTGCCGCCGGCCAGGTTGTCGGTTATGTCCAGCATGCCGCGCAGGTAATTCTGGTAGCAGGCTATGCCCTCGCGCAACAGCGCTTCGCGGTCACCGCCCTGCGGCGGAAGTTTCAGCACGAAGCCGCCTTTGGAGCCTACCGGCACGATCACGGCGTTTTTGACCATTTGTGCTTTCATGAGGCCGAGCACCTCGGTGCGAAAATCCTCCATGCGGTCGGACCAGCGCAAGCCCCCGCGCGCGACGCGCCCGCCACGCAAATGCACGCCCTCGACGCGCGGCGAATACACGTAAATTTCCCAGAGCGGGCGCGGCTCGGGCATTTGCGGAATTTTGGCCGGATCGATCTTGAACGACAGCCAGGCACGTCCGGCGCCGGCCGCATCGACCTGGTAGTAATTGGTGCGCACGGTGGCCAGGATAGCGGCCAGGAACTGGCGCAGGATGCGGTCCTCGTCGAGATTGGTGACACGGTCGAGCGCGCTGGTGATTTGCCGCACGATGGTTTCGGCGCGCGCCGCGCGTTCTTCCAGGCTGTTTCCGGCATCCGGATCGAAGCGCGCGTGGAACAGTTCGACCAGTTTGCGTGCCAGTTCCGCATGCGCGGCCAAAGTTTGCTTCATGTACGTCTGGCTGAACGTGAACGCGGTCTGCTTGAGGTATTTCGCATAGGCGCGCAATACCACGACTTCCCGCCAGGACAGTCCGGCCGCCAGCACCAGGCGGTTGAAATCGTCGTCCTCGACCATGCCGCGCCACACGCGCGCGAACGCATCCTGGAACAGGCCCTGTACGGCATGTGCATCGACCGGCTCGGCGCGTCCGGTGCTCATGCCGAAATCGTGTATCCAGTAGGTCGTGCCGTCCTTGGCTTCGATGCGATAGGGCCGTTCTTCCAGCACGCGCACGCCCATGTGCTCCAGCATGGGCAAACTTACCGACAGCGGCACGGATTCGCAGGCGCGTATGATTTTGAAGCGCAAGGTGCCCGGCGCGGCTTCCAGCGGCACGTACAGATTCATGGCCAGTTCGCCGTCCGGCTGCAGGCGCGCCATGGCTTCCAGGTCGTGCACGGCGGCGCGTGCCGCCACGTCCTCGCGGTAGGCGGCCGGAAAGGTGCCGCGAAAGCGTGCCAGCAGTGCGTTGGCGCGTTCTTCGCCGCAATGATCGAGCAGCGCGTCGCGCAGGTCGTCGTGCCAGGTGCGCGAGGCCATGACCAGGCGGCGCTCGATGTCGCGTTCGTCGATGTCGGGCACGCTGCCGGGCCGCGTGTGCACGACGATATAGATGCGCGCCAGCACCGATTCCGACAGTTGTACGTTGAATTCGCTGTTCAGGCCGTGCAGCGCATCCATCAATACCGCCTGCATGCGCTCGCGCAAGCCGGTATGGTAGGTTTCGCGCGGCACATAGACCAGGCAGGTGTAATAACGGCCGAACAGTTCGCGGCGCATGAACAGACGCGTGCGCTGCCGTTCCGCCAGATGCAGGATGCCGGTGGAAATATTCAGCAGATCGTCCACGGAAATCTGCAGCAGTTCGTCGCGCGGATACTGCTCGAGTATGGTCGCGAGCGCCTTGGCGGCATGGCTTCTGGGCAGGAAGCCGGCGCGCTGCAACACCTTGCCGACCTTGCGCCGCAAGAGCGGGATGTCCGACGGTACGGCGTTATAGGCGGTCGAGGTGAACATGCCCAGTATGCGCCGCTCGCCGGTCACCTTGCCGTCGGCATCGAAACGCTTGATGCCTATGTGATCGAGATAGCCCGGCCGGTGCACGGTGCAGCGCGAATTCGATTTGGTAATGATGAGCAGCGAGGGCGCGCTCACGAGTTTCTGCAGTTCCGGGCCCATTTGCGCGATCGGGCGCGGCTTTTCGTTGCCGGTCTCGCGCAATATGCCGCGCCCGGTGTCTGGCACCACGCGCAGCACCTGTTCGCCGTTTTCCTGTGCCAGTTCGTATTCTCGATACCCCAGCAGCAGGAAATTTTCTTCCAGCACCCATTGCAGGAAAGCCCGGTCTTCCGCGGTTTCGGCGGCATCCTGCGGCGGCGGGTACTGTTCGATGTCAGCCAGCGCTTCGACCAGGCGATGCTGCATCTTGCGCCAATCCTGCACGGCGGCTCGCACGTCCGACAGCACGCTCAGCACGCCGCGCTCGAGTTCCGCCAGCGCGGCGGGGTCGGTGCGGCGGTCGGCCTCGACATGGATGACCGATTCGTGCGGGTCCGTGTCGCTGGTGCCGGCCGGGCCGAAATCCACCACCTTGCCGTCGTCGGCGCGCCGCGTGCGCAGCACCGGATGGATGATGAGGTGCACGGTCAGTCCCTGGCGATTCACCTCCATGGCGATGGAATCGACCAGAAACGGCATGTCCGCGCTGAGTATTTCTATGACCGTGTGCGTGGACTGCCAGCCGTGCTCCAGCATGCTCGGGTTGTAGACGCGAAGCTTCGGACCAGGCGGCGCAAAGCGGCGCCAGAACTGCCATTGCGCCAGCGCGGCGCCGTACAGATCGAGCATCTGCCGGTCCAGCAGATCGTCCGGGTCGATCTGCGAATAAAACAATTCGATGAATGCCACCGCCTCGCGCGCTTCGTCCGGCGGCAGTTTTTGCGCCAGCAGCGCGATCACGCCGGCAATAAGTTCGGCTTTCAATTGCTCGGACCTTTTCATGGTCTCCTCCAGGGCTGGGCCGCCTCGCATGCCATCACAGACCGTGGCGCGGCCACCGGGCTGACATCAGGATTGTGCATTTTTGCAAACTATAGGCGCAGCGCGGGCAGCCTGCCGCCGTGGCGCAGGTTTGCTGCAGAGCACCATGTTGGGGCGGCGCGTCGTACTGGCCGAACTAGGGCCTTGCCCGTGCGCCGCGCGGCCGCGCCGGCCGATCGGCCGGACCAACATGCAACGAGGGAAAGCGGGGCTGCGAACGCCCCGGCCCGCCAGGCTTCAGGCGGCGCGAGGAGCGTTGCGGGTCAGTCGGAGGGGGTGGCGCGCCAGTGTGCAGCCCGCGGACTTAATGGGCACTGCGTGCAACGGATGATACGAGGGGGCTGTTGAAACTGGATTCGCGCTGGAAGTCCTTGCACATTTCGATGTACTCGGCCGTGCTTTTCGGCATGCAGGTGCGCGCGCGCGTGATATAGACCAACAGGTCGCGGCCATGGCGGAGCAACTGCAGCGCGCGTTCGCATTCGCGATGCTCGCGGTCGGAAGGATGAGCCGGCAAATCGGGCTTGAGACTGACCAGCATGTCGCCAGCCACGACGAACTCGGTCCAAACGTCGAAAATGTTCGGGTCGGTACGCAGGGTTTCCGACTTGACCTTGGCGGCCTCGGCAAAAATCGAAATGCGCCGGGCGATGTCTGCGAAGAAGGGGTGATTGCCGAAGGTCGCAACCATGTTGGCGGCGATGCGGTCGATGTCGCGCATGGTTTGCGCGATTTTCAGATAGCGGCTTTCGTAGAACGACTCCAGGGGCACGGAAAACGCCTTGAAAGGCTCGCCCCACAACTCGTCTATGCCTTCTTCGCCGCTGCGATGCAGCACCAGCCGGCCCAGATCGAGCGCCTCGCGCAGACACAGGCCGCATTCACGCATGAGGCTGTTGTCCGGATCGATCTGCACGCCCAGGCTTTGCAGTTCGACCAGCTTGGTGAATATGTCTATGGCGCGGTTGAACAATGCACCGGCCAGCATGGCGCCCTTGATGCGGCGGCGTTCCGGATCGGCTTCCCCTTCAAACGCCGCACGCGCCTCACCCAGCCGCTTGCCGGGAATATTGATGCCGTGCTCGACGTGATTGAACAGGCGGCGCGCGAGCGCCTCGATCAGGTATTTTTTGGCTTGAAGCGTATCTACCGGCGTGTCGTAGGCTTTGACCCAATAGCCTTCGTAAAACACACGCAACTGGCCATTGATGACCTGTTTGGTGCCCGCATTCGGGGTCGGATTGAAACTGTCCATTTTGGAGATGCTCCCCATCGGTACGCTCTTCGGATAAACGCGCATAGCCCCCGAAGGCAATACATCTTTTCCATCATGCGCCGCACAAAACATTTTGTCCACTACTTCCCTGAT
>JAEUNN010001093.1 GCA_016791085.1 Rhodocyclaceae bacterium
TGCGCTGCGCTTTTCCGCCCTACGCGCTACGCGCTGGCTCGACCCGATCGCGCTGCGGGGATTGCGCCCTACGCGGGCTTTTCCGCCCTACGGGCTACGAGCTGCGCCCTACACCCTACACCCTACACCCTACACCCTACACCCTACACCCTACACCCTACACCCTACACCCTACACCCTACACCCTACGCCCTACGCCCTACGCCCTACGCGGTACGGGCTTCGCGACGCACCGCGGCGCTATTCCCCGCGCCCCGAAAACGCCAATGAGCGGTCGATTTGTTCGCCGCTTTTTAGTGTGCGGGCGCGGATGCGGGCGTGCAGGGTTTCGGCGGACGATTGGGCGAGCCGTCTCAGGGCGCTTGCGGCCCAGGCCGGCAGTTCGCCGGTGGCGGCATAGCTGCGGCGCGCCCAGGCGGTGGCGCGGGCGGCGTGGGTCTGGAATAGATCGTCGTCCAGCGACACCAGGCTTTCGAAACTGCCGGGGTCGCCCTGGCGGCCGGCGCGGCCGAACAGTTGCCGGTCTATGCGGCGCGATTCGTGAAATTCGGTGAGGATGACGTGCAGGCCGCCGGCTTCGCGCACGGCCGGGTGCAGCAATATGTCGGTGCCGCGGCCGGCCATGTTGGTGGCCACGGTCACGCCGCCGGGCTGGCCCGCGGCGGCGATGATGGACGCTTCTTCGGCGTCCTGGCGCGCGTTGAGCAGAGCGTGCGGCATGCCGCGGGCGGCGAGCAGGGCGCTCAGTTGTTCGGATGCTTCGACCGAGCGCGTGCCTATCAAGGTGGCGCGGCCGGCCGCGTGCATGGCGACTACGCGCTCCACCACGGCGGCCCAGCGCCGCTCGCCGCTCAGGTACACGCGCTCGCCCAGCGAGCGGCGCAGCAACGGGCGGTGAGTCGGGATGCGCACGGCGGATAGTCCGAATACCGCGCGCAGTTCCGCGGCCACTTCGGCGCCCGTGCCGGTCATCCCCGCCAGCCGCAGATAGCGCCGGAAAAAGCGCTGATAGGTGATGCGCGCGATGGTTTCGCGGCGGTTGCTGGTGTCCAGCCCCTCCTTGATTTCCATGAGCTGGTGCAGGCCGCGCTCCCAGCTGCGGTCGGCCATGACGCGGCCGGTAAATTCATCGACGATCTGGATTTTGCCTTCGGCCACGATGTAATGGCGGTCGCGCGCATAGAGGTGCAGCGCGGCCAGCGCCTGGCGCACCAGTTCTTCGCGCGCCTTG
>JAEUNN010000005.1 GCA_016791085.1 Rhodocyclaceae bacterium
GCCGCACAGTGGTGCCCGCACAGCGTCGCGGCGATGCCGCGTATGGCATGCGCGGCGCGGCGCGCCTCGTTGGCCTGCGCGCCGTCGAGCGCGGCGGCATAGGCTTCCAGCAGTTCCGGGTAATCGGCCAGGAAAGCCGCGGCAACGCGCGCCGCGTCGCGGCGATCGCCGGCCATGCAGGCCACCAGGGCGTCGGCGTCGAACACGCGCGGCGCCGGAGCCGCGGACGGCGGCCTGGCAGCAGGCTCCAGCGCGCGGAATTTGCCGAGCAGCGTGGCCAGTTGCCCCATGTCCAGCGGCTTGGGCAAAAAATCGTCCATGCCGGCCTCCAGGCAGCGCCGGCGGTCTTCTTCGAATACCCCGGCGCTCATGGCGACCACCGGCAGACGCGGCGCCCCGGACGTGGTTTCGATGCGGCGTATTTCGCGCGTGGCGGCATAGCCGTCCAGCACCGGCATCTGACAATCCATGAGTACCAGGTCGTAATGCCGGCCGGCCGCTACGGCGGCCACGGCTTCCTGCCCATTCTGCAGGCTTTCGTAGCTGCACTGCATTTTGCGCAGCATGGCTTCGGCCACCATGCGGTTGGCCTGCACGTCGTCGACCACCAGCACGTGCAGGGCCAGTACCGGCGCATCGGCCGACAAGGCGGAAAAGGCCGTTGCCGGCCGCGCGGATTCGCTGGCCGGAGCGGGCTCGGCGGGAATCGCGATCCAGAATGTGGACCCCGGGCTGCGCGGTTCATAGCCACAATCGCCGCCCATGCGCAGAGCCAGGTTGCGCACGATGGACAGGCCCAGGCCGCTGCCGCCGTGCGCGCGCGTATCCGATGCGTCGACCTGCGAAAACGGCTTGAACAGGCGATCCACCTTGTCGGCCGGCACGCCCGGGCCGCCGTCATGCACGGCGAAGCGCAACATGGGCGGCGCGCCCGCTTCGCAGCGGGCTTCGATTTCGATCAGCCCGCCGGCGCTGAAGCGGATGGCGTTATTGACCAGGTTGCCGAGCATTTGCCGCAAGCGGCCGGGGTCGCCCCAATAATGCGCATGCGCATCGCCCTGCCAGTGCGCGCCCAGGCGCAAGCCCTTGCGCTGCGCCAGTTCGCCGAACAGCAGCACGGTTTCGTCCAGCAACTGGCCGGGCGCAAACGTGGCGCGCGCCAGTTCCATCTTGCCGGCCTCGATCTTGGACAGATCCAGAATGTCGTTGAGCAATGCCAGCAGCGCGCGCCCCGAGCCCAGAATGGTGCCGACATAGGCCCGCCGTTCGACCGGGTCCAGGTCCTCGCTCTGCAGCAATTGCGCCATGCCCAGCACGCCGTTCAAGGGGGTGCGGATTTCGTGGCTCATGGTGGCCAGAAAGCGGCTTTTGGCTTCGTTGGCGGCTTCCGCGCCACGTCTTGCCGCATCCAGTTGGCGTGCCATTTCCTGCATGCCCAGGGCGTGGCGTATCGAAGTGTCGAGCACATCGTGGAAATAGCGCGCGCTCTTGTTCACCGCCAGCAGGAACAGCGTCGCGACCAACGCCAGCATCCAGTCGCCGCGTCCATGTGCGTCGAGCAGGGCGACCGCGATGATGCTGCCCATGACCGGAATCGAATAGGCCGCAAAGGCAGCCGGCACCGAAGACAGTATGGGTACCGCGCCGCCCACCATGCCGGCCATCACGAGGGCCGCGAACAGGCGCGTAAGTTGCGGATCGGCAAGCATGAAGGCGGCACCGCCGGCGGCCCACAGCGAGCCCGCGGCGGCAGCGCCGATAAGGGCGCGCCGGCGCCATACATGCGCCGCTTCGGGACCCGGCCCGCGCGCCAGGAAGGCGCGCGCCAGCGCATACCGCGCCGCCGCCATGGCGGCCGTGGCGGCATACCAGGCAAGCGCCCAGGCCGGTGGCGCGAGGCCGCCGAAAATGAACAGCAGCACCGCGCCGTTGAGCGCCGTGACCGCCTGCGCCATGCCAGCATTGCGGAACAGCAGGCGGGTTTTTTCGAGTTCGACCCGTTCCGGCGCGGCCTCCACGCGCCGGTCCGCCTGCTCCCATTCGTCTTGTTGCCGGGAAATCGTGTGACTCCTGTGGTTGTGCCCCCTTGCCTGCTCCGGCATGCGGCCACGCCGCCTGGGCGGCGCGACCGGCAGGCCGGCGCCGGCTCAATCGGGTGCGATGTCCAGCACGTCGGCCCATTCGGCGTGGCGTGCCGCCTGCCCGCGCACATAGCGGCATACCGCCAGCACGCGATAGCCGCCGCGGCGGGCGTCGTCGACCATACGTTCTATGAGGCGCAGGCCCACGCCGGTGCCGCGCATGCCATCCGGAACGAAAGTGTGTTCGGCCACCAGACGGCCCGGATCGGGCCGCAGGAACACGATTTCCGCCGCTTCCGCGACGCCTTCGGCGCGCGCCACGTAGCGGCCGCCTGCGGCCGTCTGTTCAACGCTGATTTCGATGGACATCATTACCTGCCTGGACTCGAACCGTCTGCAATCTTGCCACGTCCAGCCGGTGCGCGGACTTTCGCCCGCCACAGCGGCCAGCGCAAACCGGCCCGCCACATCAGCGCCCGCTCCAGGGCATGACCGGAACCGTCGAAATGCTGTTGGCCGGCGCGCCTTCGATGATTTTGCGGCTGATCGCCACATACACCAGCGTATTGCGCTTGCGATCGACCATGCGCATGACGCGCGTTTCCTTGAACAGCACCGAAGTATCTTCGGTGAACACCACATCCTGCGCGGGCAGGTTGGCGGCCAGCGTGATCGGCCCGATCTGGCGGCAGGCGATCGAAAACCGCGACGGATCTTCGGCGAGGCCCAGTGACCCCGAAATGCCGCCGGCTTTGGCCTGGCTGATGTGGCAGGCCACGCCGGGCACCTTGGGGTCGTCGAAAGCCTGCACGCAGATGCGGTGATTGGCGCCGATCAATTTCCAGGCCGTGGTGACGCAGCCTATTTCTTCGGCCTGCGCCGCCGACGCCAGCAGCGCCATGCTCAGGACCACATATGGGCGATATCGCATTCGCAATTCCTTGAAGGTAAGCAGCACATCAGGCGATGCTGACCTGCGGCGACAGATAGACGTCCTGGATCGCATGCAGCAGCGCCACGCCTTCGGCCATGGGTTTCTGGAACGCCTTGCGGCCGGATATGAGGCCCATGCCGCCGGCGCGCTTGTTGATGACGGCGGTGCGCACGGCTTGCTGCAGGTCGTTCTTGCCGGATTCGCCGCCGGAATTGATCATGCCCGCGCGCCCCATGTAGCAATTGGCAACCTGGTAGCGCACCAGGTCAATAGGATGATCGGTGGTCAATTCCGAATACACGCGCGAACTGGTCTTGCCGAATTTGAGCGCATTGAAACCGCCGTTGTTCTCGGCCATTTTCTGCTTCACGATGTCGGCGTTGATGGTCACGGCGAGGTGATTGGCCTGTCCGGTCAGATCGGCCGACACATGGTAATCGACTCCTTCGTGCTTGAACGCGGCATTGCGCGTATACGCCCAGAGTATGCAGGCCAGGCCAAGTTCGTGCGCGCGCTCGAAGGCCATGGATATTTCCTGTATCTGCCGGCGCGACTCGTCGGAGCCGAAAAACACCGTGGCACCGACGGCCACCGCGCCCATGTCGAAAGCCTGTTCGACGCGTGCGAACAGGGTCTGGTCATATTTGTTCGGGTAACTTAGCAGTTCGTTGTGGTTGATTTTCACGATGAACGGGATGCGGTGCGCGTATTTGCGCGCCACCGCCGACAGCACGCCCAAGGTCGAGGCAACCCCGTTGCAGCCGCCCGCGATGGCCAGTTGCACGATGGCTTCGGGGTCGAAATAGTCGGGATTCGGCGCAAACGACGCGCCGCCCGAATGTTCCACGCCCTGGTCCACCGGCAGCAAGGACAGATAGCCGCTGCCGGCCAGGCGCCCGGTGTTGAATAGCGCGGCCAGACTGCGCAGCACACTGGGTTTGCGATCCGACGCCATATGCACGCGTTCGAGAAAATCCGGGCCCGGCAGGTGCAGGCGCTCGCGCGCTATGCCCTGGCAACGGTGTTCGAGCAGATTTTTCGCTTCGTCGCCCAGCAGGGCAAGGATGTCGGTCATGTCTGGTCCTCCGCGATGGTGGCTGAAGTTCCGGCCGCAGCCGGCACGGCCCATGGCGGCAGGCCATGCAGCCGGAATGCGGTCCGTCGGCGCAGTCTATACCCGGGGCAGGCCGGCCTTGCAGCGATAAAATCAAACCCGGCGCACCGCCGCCTTCACGCCGCACCGCGCCGTCCGCGGCGCAATACGGCTTTGCGCAGTTCTTCCAGCCACAGCACGCATGCGGCAACGGCAACGGCCCAGAGCCAGTCCGGCGGCGCCAGCGGCACGGTGTCGAATATCGCCCGCGCCGGCGCGAAATGGATGGCCAGCACCTGCATGCCCAGTACCGCAAACAGCGCGAGCCACAGTTTTCCGTTGCTGAAAAACTGGCGGTTGAACGCGCTCGCATGTTCCGAGCGGGCATTGAACATGTTGAACGACTGGAACAGCACGAAAGTCGTGAACGCCAGGCTGAGCGCGTACGGCCGCCCGCCTTGCGCAAGGCCGCGCGCATAGGCGGCCAGCGTACCGGCCGCCATGATGACGCCGGCAAACGCCACCTGCACCAGGCGCGGACGGCTCAGAATTTGCGCTCCGGGCCGGCGCGGCGGCGCGCGCATGATGCCGGGCCGTGCCGGCTCCACGCCCAGCGTGAGTGCCGGCGGCCCGTCCATGATGATATTCACCCACAGGATCTGGATCGCCGTGAGCGGCGCAGCAAAACCGAACAGCGGCGCTGCCGCCACGGTGGCCAGCGCGCCCAGGTTGGTGGCGAGCTGGAACCGCACGAACTTGACGATGTTGTCGTAAATCGTGCGGCCTTCGCGTACCGCCGCCACGATGGTGGAGAAATTGTCGTCGCTCAACACCAGCGCGGCGGATTCCTTGGCCACTTCGGTACCGCCCTTGCCCATCGCCACGCCTATGTCGGCAGCTTTGAGCGCCGGGGCGTCATTGACGCCGTCCCCGGTCATGGCCACCACGTGGCCGCGCGCCTGCAGGGCCAGGACGATGCGCATTTTGTGTTCCGGCGCCACGCGCGCGAATACCGCCGTGCGTTCGACCAGTTCGCCCAGTTCGGCGGCGGCCAGTCCGTCCAGTTCGCGCCCTTCGCGAACTTCGCCGTCCAGACCCAGTTCGGCCGCGATCGCGGCCGCCGTGGCGCGGTGGTCGCCGGTCAGCATTTTGACCTTCACGCCGGCCGCGCGGCACTGTTCCAGCGCCGCCTGCACGTCCTGCCGCGGCGGATCGTTGATGCCCACCAGCGCAATCAGGGTCAGATCGGACAGCCACACCGCCAGATCTGCATCCGCGTCGAAGCTGGCGGCCGGAATTTCGCGGCCGGCAAGCGCCAGCACGCGCATGCCCTGCCCGGCGTATTCGCTTTGCGCGGCGTGGCAAGCAGCGCCGGCAGTCGCATCCAGGGGGCGTTCGGCATCGCCCTGTGCGATCCGGGCGGCGCACGCCAGCAGCACGTCCGGCGCGCCCTTCACCCACATGTGCACGCGCTCGCCGTCGCGGTGGAAAGTGGCCATGTAGCGCGCCGCCGAGTCGAAAGGAATTTCTGCGATGCGCGGGAATTTTTGCGCCAGCGCGGCCAGGTCGGCGCCGCTTTTTTGCGCCAGCGCTAGCAGCGCGCCTTCGGTCGGGTCGCCCAGCAACTGTCCGTCCGCAATGCGGGCGTCGTTGCACAAAGCGGCCGCCGCGGCCAGCCGCCGCCAGTCCGGCAGCGGCGCGGCGTCAAGCGCGGCGATCGCGCCGGCGCCGTCGTAGCCGCTGCCGCTCACCTCGAAATTGCGCCCGTCGAACTGCAGGCGGCGCACGCTCATGCGGTTTTCGGTCAGCGTGCCGGTCTTGTCGGTGCAGATCACGCTGGTGCAGCCCAAAGTTTCGACCGCCGCAAGCCGCCGCACGATGGCACTGCGCGCCGCCATGCGGCGCATGCCGAGCGCGAGCGTGAGCGTCACGACGGCCGGCAAACCTTCGGGTATGGCCGCCACGGCCAGCGCGATGGCGGTCAGCGCGGTCGTGGCGAAGTCGTCGCCGCGCGCGATACCGAGCGCAAATAGCGCGCACACGACCACCACCGCGACGGCCCCCAGGCGCTTGCCGAGCCGGTCCAGATCGCGCTGCAGGGGCGTGTCCTGCGTTTCGGCGCGCGCCAGCAGTCCGGCAAGGCGGCCGATTTCGGTGTCCGCGCCGGTGGCCGTGACGAGCGCTTCGATGCGTCCGTGCGTCACGACGGTTTGCGTATGCACCATGCAGTTGCGTTCGGCCAGCACCGCCCCGGCAGCCACCGCGGCGGGCGACTTGTCGACCGGCTGGGCTTCGCCCGTGAGCGCGGCTTCGGCCACCTGCGCGGCGTGGGCGGTCAGCACGCGCGCATCGGCCGCGACGCGGTCGCCGGCCTCCAGCAGCAGCAGATCGCCCGGCACCAGATCGGCGGCGTCGATCTGCACGCCATGGCCGTCACGGCGTACCCGCGCGCGCGGCGCGAGCAGGCGGTCCAGCGCCGCCAGTGCGGCTTCGGCGCGGCGCTCCTGCAGGAAACCCAGCATGGCGTTGGCCACCACGACACAGGCGATCACGGCGGCATCGTGCAGATTGCCCACCGCGCCGGCCAGTACGGCCGCGCCCAGCAGCACCAGCACCAGCAGGCTGCGGAACTGATCGAGAAATTTGCGCCAGGCCGCGCGCGGCGCCACCGCCGGCAGGCGATTCGGTCCATGCTGAGCCAGGCGCGCAGCAGCTTCGCGCGCAGTGAGTCCGGTTTGTGGATCGGCGCCCAGGTGCGCCGCGACTTCGGCGCCCTGCATGGCGTGCCAGGACATTCCTGCCTGCGCCTCACGCGCGGCGGAATGCGAAAGGGCGCGCCCGGCAGGCGCGCCCCGATCGAAGGAACCCGGGTCCGGGTTCACTTGGGAATCAACGAAAAAAAGAGCGCCGCCCCGCCGTAGCGAGGCGACGCAACCGCTCTTACTCGTCGCTATTGAGCACGCCCAGCAATTGCAGCAGTGCCGTGAAAAGATTGAACAGGGATACGAACAGCGACACCGTCGCCATCACGTAGTTGGTTTCGCCGCCATGGATGATGTTCGAGGTTTCATACAGGATCATGCCCGCCATGAGCAGCACCACGGCTCCCGATACGGCCAGGGACAGCGCCGGAATCTGGAAGAAAATCGCGCCCAGGCTGGCCAGGAACACCACGATCATGCCGGCCATCAGGAAGCCGCCCATGAAGCTGAAGTCTTTGCGCGACGTCAGCGCATAGGCCGAAAGCCCCAGGAAAATCGCCGCGGTGGCTGCGAAGGCCTGCATCACGATGAGGCCGCCGTTGGCCATGTTCAGATACACGCTGAGTATCGGACCCAGCGTGTAGCCCATGAAGCCGGTCAGCGCGAACACCGACAGGATGCCCCAGCCGCTGTCGCGCAGCTTGTTGGTCAGGAACAGCAGCCCGAAATAGCCGATCAGCGTGATGATCAAGCCCGGATGGGGCAGATTCAGCATGACCGCGCCACCCGCCGTGGCCGCCGCGAACAGCAGCGTCATGGACAACAGCGCATAGGTATTGCGGATTACGCGGTTGGTACGAACCGCCGGCAGCGTATAGGAAGTGCTCGGCAGCGAAGTTTGATTCAGGTTCATGTATGTGCTTCCTTGCAAGTAAGAGAGGTGGGTCGTTTCATCGCGGTCCGGATGCCATGCCGAACCGGCATTGCCCGCGCGCCATGGAGCGGGCGACAGCATTTCGATTTACATACGTCTTACTCCGGGCGATTGCCACGGTGACCAGCATACGTCCACGCGCCGTTTCCAGCAAATCGAATTATCTGAACAGATGAATCGAAAAATCCGATGTTCGGGCCAACCCCGCGCGTTGCGCGGCAAGCCATGCAACGCCATGGGCGGATTGTACCGATTTCGGCGCCTAGCTTGCAACTTCCTGACGAAAGCTGCGGCGAAGCCGGCTCCGGTCTGGCTTTGAACCGGCTGCGAACGCCAAGTTCGCGCGCCGTGGCGTTTCAGGCTGCGCGCTTGGACAATACGTGCGCGCTTATCGCCTCGGCCCAGATTGCGCTGTCGCGGTTGGCTTTGTCGCCCAGCCAGCGATGCACCAGGCCGAGCAGGAACAGCAAGGTTTCCATGGCCAGCGCCACGGGTTCCAGGCGCGGGTTGAGCTGGCCCAGATCGGCCGCGCGCGCATATTGGCCGCGCAATTTGTGTAGCAAATCTTCGTGCGAATCCGACAGGCACTGCAGGACGTGGGCGAATTCATCCACGTATTCGCAGCGCAACACCATGATTTCCAGGGTTTGGCGCACTTTGGCGTCGTTGCGGAGCAGGTCGATCATGGTGCACAGCGCACGTTCTATCGCGGCGAGCGGATCGACGATGGACAAATCCGCCAATTCGCTGTCTATGACCACTTTGAACGGCTGGCGCCCCTGCTCGCGCATGGCGTAGAACAGGTCGGTCTTGCCGTGGAAATGCCAATACACGGCGCCGCGCGTAACCCCCGCCGCGCGCGCCACTTCCTCCAGCGAGGTGTGGCTGACGCCGCGCGCATAGAACACGGCGCGCGCGGCATCGATGATGGCGAGCCGTGTCATTTCAGCTTCGGCTTTGGTTTTGCGAACCAACTGTGACCTCGGTGCTCCGGCACAACAATACAATCATGATTGTTTGTATATACTCGCACATTCGGCAGGAGAACGACAATGCCAGACGTGCAATTTCCGTCCGCCATTGCGGATGGCCCCAAGCAGATTTTCAGGTTGCGCGGCTATGCCGCGGTCGCGGTATTGAGTGCTTGCAGCGTGCTCGCGGGCTGTTCGGATGCATCGAAATCGGCCGCCCAGCCCCAGGGCGGCGCAGCGCAGGCGCTGCCGGTCACGGTGCTCGAAGTGCAGCCTGGCGAGGTGCCGCTCACGCTGGACCAGCCGGCGCAGGCCGAAGGCCAGCGCGAAATCGAAGTGCGCGCGCGCGTGGCGGGCATACTCGAAAAGCGCCTGTATAACGAAGGCCAGGTCGTGAAGGCCGGCCAGGCACTGTTTCAGATCGAGCGGGCGCCGTTCGAAATCGCACTGTCGCAGGCGCGCGCCCAGCTCGCCGAAATCCAGGCCCGCGCCGACCAGGCCGCGCGCGAGGCGGCACGCCTGGACGGGCTGGTGGCCGACCGCGCCATCAGCCAGAAAGAATTCGACGACGCGAAATCCACCGCGGCGGTGGCCAAAGCCAACGTAGGCGCCGCCGAGGCGGCCGTGCGTCAGGCCGAGCTGAATCTTTCCTATACCAGTGTGACCGCGCCGGTGGCCGGCCTGTCGGGCCGCGCGCAGCGTTCCGAAGGCACGCTGGTGTCAGCCGGTACGGACGGGCTGCTCACCAGCATCGTTCAACTCGACCCGATCTGGGTGCGCTTTTCGGTGTCCGAGGGCGATCTGGCGCGGCTGGGCATTGCCCGGCCCGGCCCCGGCTCGGTGCGCAAGGTGGCCCTCATCCTGCCCGACGGTTCGGCCTACGCGGGCCAGGGCCGCATCAATTTCACCGCCAACCGCATAGACCCGCAGCTCGGAACGCTGGAAATGCGCGCCGAATTCGCCAATCCGAACGGCGAAATCCTGCCCGGCCAGTTCGTGCGCGTGCGGCTCACGGGCGCCACGCAGAAGGACGTGTATCTGGTGCCCCAGGCCGCGGTCATGCAGTCCGACCGCGGTCGCGCGGTCATGGTGGTCAATGAAAAGAACGAAGCCACGCCGCGCCCCGTGACGGCCGGACAATGGCAGGGCAAGGACTGGGTGATTACCGACGGCCTCAAGACCGGCGACCGGGTGATCGTCGACAACCTCATGAAGCTGCGCCCGGGCGCGCCGGTCGCGCCGCACGCGCCCGATCAGCCGCCGGCCCAGGCTCCGCAATCCAAGTCCTGAAGGAGCGCCGCGCATGTCTCGCTTCTTCATAGGCCGGCCGATCTTTTCGTCGGTCATATCCATCATCATCGTGATCGCGGGCATCATGGCCTCGCTCACGCTGCCGGTATCGCAATATCCGGAAATCACGCCGCCTACGGTCATCATCACCGCCAGCTATCCGGGTGCGAATGCCGAAACCCTGGCCAAAACCGTGGCCGCGCCTATCGAAGAACAGTTGTCGGGCGTGGAAGGCCTGCTGTATTTCAATTCCACCTCGACCTCGGCCGGCACCGTCACGATCACCGTCACCTTCGAGGTCGGCACGAATCCCGACACGGCGCTGGTGGCCGTAAATAACCGCGTCAAGGTGGCCGAACCGCGCCTGCCCGACGACGTGCGCCGCACCGGCGTGCTGGCGCAGAAGCGCTCCAACAATCTGCTGCTGTTCGCCGCGCTGAAGTCGCCCGACGGCCGCTACGACAGCCTGTACCTGGCGAATTACCTGGCCGCCAACGTGGTGGAAGAAGTGCGCCGCGTACCCGGCGTGGGCGATGCCCAGCAGTTCGACGCGCAATACGCCATGCGCGTGTGGCTGAAGCCCGACCTGATGGCCAAATACGGCATCACGACCAGCGACGTGGCCAATGCCATACGCGTGCAGAACGCGCAGAACGCAGCCGGCAAGATAGGCCAGGACCCCATCGTGGCAGGCCAGCAGCTCACTTACACGGTAAGCGCCAAGGGCCGCCTGCTCACGCCGGAAGAATTCGCCGACATCGTGCTGCGCTCCGACGCACGCGGTTCGCTGCTGCGCCTGAAGGACGTGGCGCGTATCGAACTGGGCGCGGAAAATTACGACCGCAGCGTAACCGTGAACGGCCAGCCCGTGTCCGGCATGGGCGTGTATCTGCAATCCGGCGCCAATGCGCTGGAAACCTCGCGCGCCGTGCGCGCCAAAATGCAGGAACTGTCCAAGCGCTTCCCGGAAGGCATCGAATACATCGTGCCTTACGACACCACGCGCTTCATTCAGGCGTCCGCGCGCGAAGTCGTGAAAACGCTGATCGAAGCCGCGCTGCTGGTGGTCGGCGTGGTATTCCTGTTCCTGCAGAACTGGCGCGCCACGCTCATACCCATCATCGCCGTGCCGGTATCGCTGATCGGCACTTTCGCGGGCCTGTGGTTATTCGGCTTTTCCATCAATACGCTCACGCTGTTCGCGATGGTGCTGGCAATAGGCATAGTCGTGGACGATGCCATCGTGGTGCTGGAAAACGTCGAACGCCTCATGAGCGAACAAAAAATGGCCCCGCGCGAAGCCGCCATCGAAGCCATGCGCGAAGTATCCAGCGCGGTGGTGGCGATCGTGCTGGTGCTGTGCGCGGTATTCATACCCGTAGCTTTCCTGGGCGGCATTGCCGGCAAGCTGTACCAGCAGTTTGCCGTCACGGTGGCGGTGGCGGTGGTCATATCCGGCATCGTGGCGCTTACGCTCACGCCCGCGCTGTGCGCCATCCTGCTCAAGCCCGTGCATGGCGAATCGAAACTGTTCCGGCCGTTCAACCGCGGCTTTTCCTGGCTCACCCGCTTCTACACCGATACCGTGGGCCTTACGCTGCGCCACGGCATCATCGGTACGCTGGTATTTGCGCTGGTGATCGCGCTGGCCGCCGTGTTGATCCGCAGCGTACCGGGCAGTTTCGTGCCCTCGGAAGACCAGGGCTATCTGTTCGGCTTCGTCACCCTGCCCGATGGCGCATCGACCGAACGCACGGTTGCGTCCGCCGAGCGTTTCCGCAAAAGCGTGCAAAGCGACGTGGTGCAGAACATGTTTTTCGTGCGCGGCATCGATTTCATCACCGGCAACAACCGCGCCAGCGTCGCCACCACCTTCATCGTTTTCACGCCCTGGGAAGAGCGCACGCAAAACGCCGACATGCTGCAGAAACAGTACATGGGCGCGGGCATGCAACTGCCCGAAGGCCTGGCGCTGGTGTTCAACCCGCCGGCCATTCAAGGCCTGGGCACGGCGGGCGGCTTCGAGGTGTATCTGCAAAACCGCGTCGATGGCGACGCGCGACATCTGGCGCAGGTGGCCGGCCAGTTTGTCGATGCGCTGCGCAAACGCCCGGAACTGACCGGCGTGAACAGCTTTTTCCGTGTATCCGCGCCGCAGCTGGCGGTCGAGGTGGATGAACCCAAGGCGCTCGCGCTGGGCATACCGCTGGATGCGATTTACGCCACGCTGCAGGCCACCATGGGCACGCTGTATGTGAATGATTTCAACCGCGGCGGCAAAACCTACAAGGTGGAACTGCAGGCCGACGCGCCGCACCGCATGCGTCCGGAAGATTTGGGCAAACCCTATGTGCGTTCGGCCTCGGGCGCGATGATTCCGCTGTCCACGGTCGCCACCGTAAAACCCATAGTCGGCGCGGAAATGGTGGAGCGCTTCAATGGCTTCGTGGCCGCCAAGGTGCTCGGCAATTCCGCCGCCGGCTACAGTTCCGGCGACGCCATACGGGCGGTGGAAGAAACCGCCAACGAAGTGCTGCCGGAAGGTTTCCGCATAGACTGGACCGGCCAGGCCTTCCAGGAAAAGCGCAGCGGCAAGGCCTCCATCATCGCGTTCGTGTTCGGCATCGTGATGGTGTTCCTGATCCTGGCCGCGCAGTTCGAGCGCTGGTCGCTGCCCGTGGCGGTCATACTGGCCGTGCCTTTCGCGCTGGCCGGCGCGCTGCTGGCGGTATTCATGCGCGGCATGCCCAACGACATTTACTTCCAGATCGGCCTGGTCGTGCTGGTCGGCCTGGCCGCCAAAAACGCCATACTGATCGTCGAATTCGCCGCGCAGAAACAGCATGAAGGCATGCCGCTCAAGGACGCCGCCATCGAAGGCGCGCGCCTGCGCTTCCGCCCCATCGTGATGACCTCGCTGGCCTTCGTGCTGGGGGTGTTGCCGCTGGCCATTTCCACCGGTGCCGGCTCGGCGGCGCGGCGCTCCATGGGCACCGGGGTGGTGGGCGGCATGCTCGCGGCGACTTTCATCGCCACCATCTTCATCCCGCTGTTTTTCAAGTGGCTGGCGCGCGAAAAGCCGCACGGCGATGCGCCGCCGGCCGCGCCGTCCGGCGCGGAGGAAAAACCATGAACGCGCGCCGCCCCGGGCGCGGCCACGCCGCCGCGCTGATTGCCGCCACCCTGCTGGCCGGGTGCATGTTCGGCCCGGATTACAAGCGCCCGGACCCGGGCCTGCCGGCCGGCTACGAATCCGGGACCGCCGCCAGCGCCAGTCCGGCCGTGGAGCGCGGCTGGTGGAAGCTGTTCGAGGACGACACCTTGAATACGCTCATAGACCAGGCGCTGGCCGGCAACGCGAACATTGCGCTGGCCGCCGCGCGCATCGATCAGGCCGACGCTTTCGCGCGCGAGGTCGATTCGGCCTGGCTGCCGGAAACCAATGTGAACCTGGGTGCCACACGCGCCCATGCCAGTGCCGCGATACCCGGGCGTTCGGCCACTGCGCCGATACTTTCCAACACCCTGACCGGCACGCTCAGCACCAGCTTCGAACTGGATTTCTGGGGCAAATTGCGCCGCGCCGGCGAATCCGCGCGCGCCCAGGCGCTGGCTTCGCGCGCCGCGCGCGACATCGTGGAATTGACGCTGGTCAGTCAGGTCACCAGCGCCTATCTGACCCTGCGCTCGCTCGACGCGCAAATCGCCGTATCGCGCGAAACTGGCAGTGCACGCGAAGAGGCGCTGCGCATCGTGCGCAGCCGCGCCGACCGCGGATTATCGTCCGACCTGGATTTGCAGCAGGCGCTGGGCGCCGCGGCGGCGATACGCGCACAAACCGCCGACCTCGAACGCCAGCGCGCCGCCGCCGAACACCAGTTGGCGCTGCTCACGGGCAGTCTGGACTTGCAGGTCGCGGCGGCCGATCTGCGCACCCTGCCCGCCCCGCCGCTGCCGCCCGCCGGCCTGCCGTCGGCGCTGCTGGATGCGCGCCCGGATTTGCGCCAGGCCGAATTTCAATTGCATTCCGCCAACGCCCAGATAGGCGTGGCCAAAGGCGCGCTGTTCCCGACCATCATGCTTTCCGCCGCCTATGGCAGCCAGAGCCCGGCGCTGGCCAGCCTGTTCTCGAGCACCTCGTCGATCTGGAACCTGGGGCTGGCGCTCACCTATCCGATTTTCGATTCCGGCAAGCGTCAGGCGCGCCTGGACCAGGCCACCGCACAGCAAAAACAGGCGCTGGCAACTTACATCCAGGCCGTGCGCACGGCATTCACCGAAGTGCGCGACGCGTTGAATGCGGTACAGCAGTACGCGCAAAGCGCGAAAGAACTGGAAACCCAGATGGGAGCCGCCCAACG
>JAEUNN010000041.1 GCA_016791085.1 Rhodocyclaceae bacterium
TCCGACGACGGCCGCAACATCGTGATCCGGCCGCTCTATTACGTGCCCGAGCACGATATCGCGCGCTACGCGCGCGGCATGGGTTTTCCCATCATCCCGTGCAATCTGTGCGGCTCGCAGGAAAACGCCCAGCGCAAGCAGGTCAAGGCCATGCTGCAGGAATGGGCGCGCAACTACCCGGGCCGCATCGATTCGCTGGTGCGCGCGATGACCCAGGTGGTGCCGTCGCACATGGGCGATCGCGAACTGTTCGATTTTCAGAACTTGCGCGCCGGCCAGCGGCAGGAAGAAGAACTGGCCTTCGACCCGCCCGAATTCGCGCCCGCCGCGCCGGACGGCGCCGTAGCGCTGGCCAGGCTGCACGCGGCCGGCGGCTGCGCGAGCCAACCCGCATCCTGAGCCAGCACCGCGGTCCCGGCCGCCTGGAGGAGCCCGTCCATGATATTCGAGCACATCAGCACCGGCGGTTGCCAGTCCTATCTGGTGGGTTGTCCGGATACCTGCAGCGCCATACTGATAGACCCGGAACTGTCGCGCATAGACCGCTACCTCGCGCTCGCCGCGCGCGACGGCCTGCGCATCCACTACGTGATAGATACGCATACCCATGCCGACCATTTTTCCGCCTCGCGCGCGCTGGCGGCGCAACTGGACGTGCCGGTCGTGATGCACCGCTTCAGTCCGGCGCCCTATGTCGATCTGCGCCTCGAAGACGGCGAAATGCTGGTGGTGGGCAAAATGCGCGTACAGGCCATGCACACTCCCGGACATACGCGCGACTCCATCTGCCTGCGCATCGAAGACCGCATTTTCACCGGCGATACCCTGCTCATAGGCGGCACCGGGCGTACCGACCTGCCGACCGGCAACCCGGAAGCGCTGCACGACAGCCTGTTCGGCCATCTGCTCAAGCTCGACCCGGCCCTGCAGGTTTATCCGGCGCACGACTATAAGGGCGCCAGTGCGTCCACGCTGGGCGCCGAACTGGCCAATAACCCGCGCCTGCAAAAGCGCAGCCGGGAAGAATTCGTGGCGATGATGAACAACCTCAACCTCGGCATGCCCACGCATCTGAACGAGGCACTGCGCACCAACATGAGCGGCGGCAAAACCGTGGCGCAAATGCTGGCCGATGCGGCCGCGGTGGTGCCTTTCATGTCGCTGGACGAACTGAACGCGCGCATCGCCGCCGGTGAATCCGACCTGCTGGTGCTGGACGTGCGCGAGCGCGAGGCTTACGACAAGGCGCACATTCCGGGCGCGCGCCTGCTGCCGCGCGGGCAACTGGAATTGCGCGTGAACCAGGATTTGCCCGATCCCACCCGGCGCATCGTGTCGTATTGCGAATTCGGCCGCATTTCCACGCTGGCCACGGCCACCCTGCGCGAACTAGGTTTTGCGCGCGCGGTCGCGCTGGACGGCGGCCTGCGCGCCTGGACCGAAGCGGGCTACCCGCTTACCGCGAAATCGGACTGATCCTGCACGCGCCGCGCGCGGCGCGGGCTACAATCGCGACATTCCCCTCTTTACCTTGCACGCGGGCGCGCGTGCCCATACAGGCCTTGCGCCCCCACGCAGTCAGGATGCACCCATGCCCAAATCCGCCGCCCTCGCCCCGCCCGACGATCGGCGCCCCACGCGCTCCGATGCCGAAGAAGCCGTCCGCACCCTGATACGCTGGGCCGGCGACGATCCGGCGCGCGAAGGGCTGCGCGAAACCCCGGCGCGCGTGGTGCGCGCCTACGAGGAATTTTTCGAGGGCTACAAGGAAGACCCGGCCGCCATCCTGGCGCGCACCTTCGAGGAAGTGGAAGGCTACGACGAACTGATCGTACTGACCGACATACGCTTCGAAAGCCATTGCGAACATCACATGGTGCCCATCATAGGCAAGGCCCACGTGGGCTATCTGCCGGACCGGCGCGTGGTGGGCATATCCAAACTCGCGCGCCTGGTCGAGGTATATGCGAAGCGTCTGCAAATCCAGGAAAAGATGACGGTGCAAATCGCCGACGCGCTGCAGGACATCCTGCAGCCGCGCGGCGTGGCCGTGGTGATCGAAGCCGCGCACCAGTGCATGACCACGCGCGGCGTGCATAAGCCCGGCGTGGCGCTGGTCACCAGCCGCATGCTGGGCGCCTTCCGCAACGACAGCAGCACGCGGCGCGAATTTCTCGGCATCATAGGCATGCGCGGCAACGACCAGCTTTCCAACACCTGAGCCGCCCGCCATGAACCGCAAGTGCGGCCGCCGACGGCAGCGCGCAGTACCGGCCGGATCCGCTGCCGGCGCATGAAACTGCGTCAATTCACCGGCCACGAAGGCTTGCACATCGCCGCCGATACGGGCGGCGATCCGGCCGCCCCCCCCATCGTGCTGCTGCACGGCGGTGGACAAACGCGGCATTCCTGGAAAAACGCCGCGCGCCGGCTGGTCACAGCGGGCTACCGCGTGATCGTGCCGGATTTGCGCGGCCACGGCGATACCGGCTGGTCGCCCGACGGCGGCTACGCAATCACGCAATACGTCGAGGATTTGCGTGCGCTGGCCGCCACGCTGGCGGCGCCGCCGGTGCTGGTGGGCGCCTCCTGGGGCGGACTGACGGCGCTGGTGGCGGCCGGCGGCGAGGTGCCGGTAGCGGCGCGCGCAGTAGTGCTGGTGGATGTCACGCCGCGCATGAATCCGGACGGCGTGGGCCGCGTACTGGCTTTCATGGGCGCGCATCCGGACGGCTTCGCCAGTGTGGAAGAAGCCGCCGACGCGGTGGCGCGCTATCTGCCGCACCGGCCGCGCCCGCGCACCACGGCCGGGCTGGCAAAAAATCTGCGCCGGCGCGACGACGGCCGCTTTTACTGGCACTGGGATCCGCGCTTTCTTTCCGGCGATGCCGGCGGGCGCGTGCCGGACTGGCCGCGCCTCGCCGCCTGTGCCGCGCGCCTCGCCATGCCGGTGTTGCTGCTGCGCGGCACGCGCAGCGAACTGGTGGATAGCGAGCACGTGCGCGAACTGCTGGCGGTGGTGCCACACGCGCGCTATGTGCAGATTACCGACGCGCACCATATGGTTGCGGGTGACGACAACGACAATTTCGCGGCAGCCATCCTGGATTTTCTGGCGCAGGACGTATTTGTCGCAGACAGTTGAACTAATGCGCGCGTTCGCGCGGGGCCGGCCGCAGCATGCGCCGGACGTTGCGGCCGACATCGCGCCGAACTTGTCACGGTGCATTGCACAATGCACCAAAAATGAGTAGCCTTTCGGGGCACGTAGCAAACCCGGTCAAGCTTAAACACACAGGAGAGCAAAATGAACGACATGACTCAGGCCAGCAAGGACAAACTCGTCGCCGATTTCAAGGTCGTCGTGGCGGATGCCGAAGAGCTGTTGCGCATGACGGCCAATCAGGCCGGCGACAAGGTGGTCGCGCTGCGCAGCCAGATGCAGGATCACCTGGCCACCGCCAAGGCCAAACTGGCCGACGCCGAAGCCGCGCTGATCGAAAGCACGAAAAAGGTCGCCCGCGCCACGGACGACTACGTGCATGAAAACCCCTGGCGTTCCATCGGCATCGCCGCCGGCATCGGTCTGGTGGTCGGTTTGCTGGTCGGCCGCCGCTAAGCCGCGGCACGCCGCCCTTTGCCACCCATGCAGGAATCCCCGCCGGAACAGCACCCGCCGGACCCGCGCCTGGCCGTGTCACTGCGCCGGTTTGCGCAAACTTCGGTCGAACTGCTGCATAACCGCCTCGCGCTGTTCGCGCTCGAATGGCAGGAAGAAAAGCTGCGCATCGGCCTGTTCGCGGGCTACGCGCTGGCAGCCATGTTGCTGTTGGGCTTCGGCCTGCTGTTCGTGGCGGTTTTGATCACGGTCGCGCTGTGGGACACCAACCGGCTGTTCGCGCTCGGCGTGGGTGCCGCGATCTTGCTGACTTCCGGCACGTTCTGCGCGCTGTCGGCGCGGCAATTGCTCGCCAAGGTGTCTTCGCCCTTCGCCGCCACGCTGGAAGAATTGCAGCACGATCGCGATCGCCTGGCCGGCAAGGAGCGCTAATGCTGCAGGCTGCCGCATGAGTACGACCGAACAGGAACTGCAGTTGCGCAAGCAGCATTTGCGCGCGGAATCGGCGCGGCTGCGCGGCGAGCTGGCGCATCAGGCGCAGGCCTGGGAACCCGTGTTCAGTGCCGCCGACCGCTTGCGGGCGGCCTGGGTGTGGTTGCGCAGCCATCCGGAAGCCGTGGTCGGAGCCGGATTGGTGCTGTTCGTGTGGCGCCCGCGCCGGGTATTCCGCCTGGCCGGACAGGCGCTGTCGTTATGGCGTGTGTATACGGATCTGCGGCGCCGCTTCCGGCACGCCATGGCGCGCGGCCAGGCCTGACGCCCGGCGCAAGCTCGCCGCGCCGCGCGCAGGGGCGGCCGGCCCGGTCCGATCGGCTCATCCACCGCGCCGATGCCGGCCGGCCGGCGCCTTGGTAATTTGGAATCTGGTGTGTGCGGGTTTGCCCGCGCGCACGCCCGGCCAGCCGCGGCATAATTCCGCATGCATGTGGGCGCGGCCACCCCGCGCCGGGACCGTGCGGCGCGCCGCTGCCGCGCCCGTCCAGGCCCGGTGCGGCGGCGCGGCCTACTGAACATTACGGGTTCCAGCCCATGGACCAGGACGAAATTTACGACGTGCTCGTGGTCGGTGCCGGCATCAATGGCGCCGGCATCGCGCGCGACGCGGCGTTGCGCGATCTGCGCGTGATGCTGGTCGAGCGCGGCGACGTGGCCGGCGAAACGTCCTCGGCATCCACCAAGCTCATACACGGTGGTTTGCGCTATCTGGAACACAATGCGCTCACCCTGGTGCGCGAGTCGCTGGCCGAACGCGAACGTCTGCTGCAACTGGCGGCTCATCTCGTGACGCCCTTGCGTTTCGTGATTCCGCGCGACGAATCCATGCGCCCGGGCTGGCAAATACGCGCCGGCCTGTGGCTGTACGACCACCTGGGCGGCGGCTCCAGTCTGCCCGCGAGCGGCGCGCGCCGGCTCGAGCGCACGCCCGAAGGCGATGCGCTCAAAAACCCCGGCGGCGGGTTTTTTTACTACGACCTGGCCACCAACGACGCGCGCCTCACCCTGGCCAATGTGTGCGGCGCGGTCGAAGCCGGCGCGGATTTTTTGCCGCGTACCGCCTTTCTGCGCGCCAGCACGCGCGACGGCATCTGGCAGGTCGATCTTTCCGACGGACGCACCGTCAGCGCGCGCGCCCTGGTCAATGCCGCCGGCACCGGCGCGGCGGCGCTGCGCGCCGGGCTTACCGGCAATCCCGGCAGTACGCGCCTGCGCTTCGTGCAGGGCAGCCACATCGTGGTGCCCAAACTGTATCCGGGCGACCACGCCTACCTGCTGCAACAGCCGGACCGGCGCGTGGTGTTCGTGATTCCCTGGGAACAGCGCTACAGCCTGATCGGCACGACCGAAGTGCCGCTGGTGCAGCCCGACAATGCCGGCGTCACGGATGCCGAGGTGTATTACCTCTGCGATGCGGTCGCGCGCTTTCTGTCCGCACCCATCGCGCCGCGCGACATCGTCTGGCGCTATGCCGGCGTGCGCGCGCTGGTGGACGACGGCAACGCCGAAGCCAGCGCGGTGTCGCGCGAATACCGTTTGATCGAGGACAGTATCGGCACCGCCCCGCTCGTTTCGGTGTACGGCGGCAAACTGACCACCTACCGCATGCTGGCCGAGCGCGTGGTGGATGCGCTGGTGCCCAGTTTCCCCGGCATGGGCGAATGCCGCACGCGCAATTTGCCTCTGCCCGGCGCGGAAGATTTGCCGCCGGGCGGGCTGGAAGAACTGGTCGCACGGCTGTGCATAGACCACCCGCGCCTGCCGCTCGAATGGCTCGCCGCGCTGGCCCGCCGCCACGGCACGCGGGCGCGCCAGGTGGTAGGCAAGGTGCAGCGCAGTTCCGAACTTGGCCGCAATTTCGGTGGCGGCTTGTACGAGCGCGAAGTGCGCTGGATGTTGCGCCACGAATGGGCGGTGCGGCCCGACGATTTTTTGTGGCGGCGCACCCACTGCGGACTGGACATGGATGAATCGCAGCGCGCCAATTTCGCCGATTGGCTGGCCAAACATTCCAGCCAGGACGCTGAATCCGAAGCCGGCGGCTGAAAGCCGCGCGTGCGGCGGCAAGGCCGCTACAATCCGCGCTTTGCCGAGCGCGCCGCGTTTCCAGCCATGCCCCTTACCCGCAACCGCCTGGCGGCCGGTTTCATCCTGCTGCTTGTCGCGCTGATCGCCGCGCCGCTGCTCATGCACCGCGGCGAGCGGCGTCCCGAGATGGAATCCGGCCTGCCCTGGCAGATCGAAACGCTGCCCGACGGCAGCACGCGCGTATTCGGACTGGTCCTGGGCAACACCACGCTGGCCGAGGCGCGCACGCGCCTGGGTGGAAACCTGGAAATCGCCATCATCGCGCGGCGCGGCGAATCCGGCACGCTGGAAGCCTATTTGCCCGAGGCGCGCAGTTCCTACCTGACCGGCAAGCTCATTTTGAGCGTGGATGCCGGGCCGGAACTGATACGCCAGATGATAGAGCGCTCCGGCGGCGGCAAATACATGGATAGCGGCGCCGGCCGCTTCGAACTCGCGCCAGCCGACCAGGCGCTGGCGCTGCAGCGCCCGCTCGCGGCGCTGAGCTTCATCCCCTCGGTCGACCTCGACGAAACGACCATCCTGCAGCGCTTCGGTGCGCCGGCCGAACGCATACGCACGTCCGAACATACCGAGCACTTTCTGTATCCCGCCAAAGGCCTGGATATCGCGCTCGATGCGCGCGGCAAGGAATTGCTGCAGTACGTGGCACCGCGCGACTTCGCGCGCCTGCGCACGCCGCTGGCCGCACAGGCCAAACCCTGAGCGGCGGCGCGGCGTTCAGTGCGCCGCGATTTGCGCGAGCGGCAGCACCGGCCGCACCGCCTCGCCCTGCGCATAATCCACGCCCAGCCCTTGCAGACAGTGCAGAACTTCCGGGCTTTGTACGCGCTCGCACACGGTTTGCATGCCCAGCGAGCGGGCGATGCCGGCCAGCGAAGCCAGCATCTGGCCGTCCACGCCGTCGCGCGCCAAACCCGGCATGGCCGATACGTCGATTTTCACGACATCCCAGGGCAATTGTTTCAACTGGGTGAATGCCGATACGCCGGCGCCGAAATCGTCCAGCATGAAATGGCAACCCAGCGCCTTCAGGCTTTGCATGAAGGCACGTACGGCTAGCAGGTCGGCAGCGGCGGTTTCATTGAGTTCGAAATAGACGAATTGCGGGTCGATCTTTTCCGCCGCCAAAGTTTCGGCGATAAATTCGACCATGCCGGTCGTGGCGACGCTGCTGCCGGCCAGGTTGATGCTGCAATAGAGGCCGCGCGCGGCAAAGTTCATGCTGCGCATCGACGCCAGGGCATGGCCTATCACCCAGCGGTCTATGGCCGGCATGAGCCCGTAGCGCTCGGCGGCCGGCACGAATTCCGCAGCCGGCAGCAATTTGCCGTCATCGCCGGTCATGCGCAGCAACATTTCCCAGCCCACCGTGGCGCCGTCGCGCAAGGCCTGTATGGGTTGCGCGCACAGCACGAAGCTCTGGTCGGCGATGGCGCGCTCGAGTTGTGCCGCAATGCCGGGCGTGGGGGCGGGTTTCGCACCGGCAGCCGGCGCGCGGTACAGCATGACGCGATTGCGCCCGCCCGACTTTGCCGCATAGCAGGCCTCGTCGGCCTGTTCCAGCACTGCCTGCACGCTTTCCGAGTCCGCAGTGATGGCCGTCACGCCTATGCTGGCGCCTATCATGAATACCTTGCCGTTCCAGTGGAAATGGAATTCCTCGACGGCCTTGCGCATGGCGTCGGCGGTAGCCACGCCGTGATGCAGCGGATCGGCGTAATTTTCCAGCAGCACGGCAAATTCGTCGCCGCCCACGCGGGCCAGCGTATCGCGGTCGCGCAGGCGCGCCTTGAGCAGCGCCGACACCTGGCGCAACAGTTCGTCGCCGGC
>JAEUNN010000100.1 GCA_016791085.1 Rhodocyclaceae bacterium
ATGCCGATGACACCATCCGTCGCGCCACGAAAACCCGCTATTCTACAGCGAGCCGCAAGGCTGCCGCACAGGCCGGGGGAGCGACCGCCAGCGCCAGCACCGAACAGGCGCCGAGCAGCAGGAAATTCGCGGCCGGCCCCGGAAAGGCATGCACGGCGCCCGCGCCGAACACCAGCACCGGCACGAACAGCGGCAGTACCAGCAAGGCGAGCAACACGTTCTCGCCGCGCACGCCCAGCGTGAGTGCGGCGCCTATGCTGCCGATCAGCGTGAGCGCCGGCGAACCGAGCGCCAACGATAGGGCCAGCGTGAGCGTGGCGCCTTGCGTCAGGTCAAATTGCACGGCCAGCACCGGCGACAGCAGCACCAGCGGCAGGCCGGTGGTGAGCCAGTGCGCGCAGGCCTTGCCGGCCACCAGTATGAGCGGCGATTCGGGCACCAGCAGCAGCTGTTCCAGTGTGCCGTCGGCATGGTCCGACGCAAACAGGCGCGGCAGCGACAACAGCGTGGCGAGCAGCCCGGCCACCCATTGCACGCCGGAACATAGTTCGCGCAGACGCTCGGGTTCCGGGCCCACGGCGAGCGGAAACAGGCTCACCACGATCACGAAAAACGCCAGCGTATTGAGCACGTCGCCGCGGCGGTGCCAGGTAAGCAGCAGTTCACGCCGCAATATGCAGTGGAAGTGGTTCAGCACGGCGGGTCCAGCGCCAGTTCGTCCCAACGGCTGCCCAGGCGCAAGGGCTGGTGGGAAGTGATCAGCAAGGCCTTGCCGGCGGCCAGATGGGAGTCGAGCAGGGCTTCCAGCCAGTCGACGGCGGATACGTCGAGCGCCGCCAGCGGCTCGTCCAGCACCCACAGCGTGGCGTCGCGCGAATTGAGCAGGCGCGCCATATGCACCCGGCGGCGCTGGCCCTGCGACAGGCTGCGCGCGGGCAGATCGACGCGATCGCCCAGTCCCACCTCGTCCAAGGCCTTGAAACAGGCCGCGTCATCCGCCGGCCGGCCGGACAGGGCCAGCGCCAGCGCCAGGTTTTCGATTGCCGACAGTTCTTCCTTGAGCGCCGGCGGATGGCCTACATAAGCCAGTTCGCGCGCGTAGGCTTCGCGGTTTTTGTGGATGTCCGCGCCGCGCCAGCAAATTTCGCCGGATTCTGCGCGCGCCAGCCCGCACACCGTACGCAGCAGCGTGGTTTTGCCGCAGCCATTGGCGCCGCGCACGAACAGGGCGCGGCCGGGCTCGAGTGCGAAGGACAGATCGGCGAACAGACGCCGCTCACCGCGGCGCACGCACAGTTGGCGTACTTGCAGCAGCAGGTCCGGAGGCTTGGGGGGCGCGGGCATGGGGGCGGATTATACGGGGCCGCCCGGCCGCATTCGGGGAAAGTCGCGCCGGCTGTGCGCCTGGACGCAAACCCGGGCGTCCCGCTCCTCACGAGGAGTCGTGCACCGCAACAACGGGCCGGTTGTGGTAAGCACGCGACACACCCGGCGCAATACCGCGTAGCGGCGGGCCCTCCATCTGCGGCGAAGTGTGGCAAATGTGTTGCCAAATGCAATTCTGCGAGAAAACGCGGCGAGGCTTAAGCCAGAATTCGCGCTGTCCGATACGGGGGGCATGTG
Organism: Rhodocyclaceae bacterium; assembly: GCA_016791085.1. Taxonomy (GTDB): domain Bacteria; phylum Pseudomonadota; class Gammaproteobacteria; order Burkholderiales; family Rhodocyclaceae; genus JAEUNM01. The sequence goes on from JAEUNN010000100.1 coordinate 1,624, forward strand.
TTCGGCCTGCAGGCGCGCGCCAAATAAAGCGTCGAACCGGGCCATGGCACCCGTATCGTCGGAACCGCGACGCGTCCGGCATGGTGCCGCGCGCGAGTGCAGGGCGGTCCGTGAAGGGGATAACATTAACTACCCGTATATGTCCGCGGTGGAAGCTCGCCGCGTTCGCAGCATCCTGACCGCGCTGGGTCTGCAGAGCCGATCCACGCAAGGTTTGCGCCTGGCGCAAAGAGGAGATCCCGTGATCAGTGCGATTTCGGTCAAGCGGCCCGACCTGGTCGGCGGCCTGAGCGAGGTTGCGGATTATTACGACGGCTTCGTGATCGACCAGTGGGGCGTCATGCACGACGGGCGCACCGCTTACGACGGGGCGCCGGAATGTTTCCGCCGCCTCACCGAAATGGGCAAAACCATAGTGGTCGTCACGAATTCGGGCAAGCGTGCCGATTCCAACGTCGAGCGGCTGGCCGCGATGGGATTTGCGCGCGACAGCTACCGCAGCGTGATCAGTTCCGGCGAGGTGCTGTGGCGCCATCTCGATGCGCGCATCGACCCGTTTTTCCGCGCCCTGGGGCGGCGCTGCCTGCTCATCGGCACGGGCGGCGACCAATCCATGGTGGATGGCCTGGCGATTGAACTCGTGGACAGTGTCGAACACTGCGATTTCATCCTGCTGGCCGGCATGGACGACAGCCGCCCGGCGGATTTTTACGAACACTGGCTCGAATACGGCAGCCGCCGCTACATGCCGCTGGTGTGCGCCAACCCGGACCTCGTGCGCATCGTGAATGGCGAACTGCGGCCGGGCTGCGGCGCGCTGGCGCACCGCTACGAATTGAACGGCGGCCCGCTGCGCTACATCGGCAAGCCTTACCCGGACATCTACTGGGCCTGCCGGCGCGAATTCCAGCGCGCCGGTGCGCGCCGCATCCTGGCCATAGGCGATTCGCTGATTCACGACGTGGCGGGCGGCGCCGAAGCCGGTTTCGATACGGCCTTCGTGCTTGGGGGCATACACAAGCCGGATTTTGCGGGTATTTCGGGCGACACCGCGACCATCGACCAGGTCGTTGAACTGGCGCGCAAAGAAGACGTGATGCCCGACTGGGCCTTGCCGCGACTTTGCTGGTAGGCACGGCGCACGCCGGCGGCATGGCGCCGTGCGCCTGCGGGCTTCTGTGTTACCCTGTCGTTTCCCGTTTTACAGGGCGGCTGTGCGGCGCGCACGCAGCGCCGCAGCGCCGCGCCGTCCATGCTCGTCGTGAATCTGGTGTGCAGGCGCGGACACGCGTTCGAGGGCTGGTTCCGCTCCTCCGACGAGGTGACGAGCCAAATTTCTCAGGAACTCGTGTCCTGCCCGCTTTGTGGTGATCCGCAAGTTAGCCGCATGCCCTCGGCGCCGCACGTGGCGCGCAAATCCGCCACCACCCAGGACACCGGCCCGGCAGCGTCGCCCGACGCGCAGCGCGCGCGCGAACTGTGGCTCGCGTTGCGCGGCCTCGCGGCCGGCGCCGAAAACGTGGGCGAGCGGTTTGCCGACGAGGCGCGCCGCATCCACTACGAAGAGGCGCCCAGGCGCCGCATACGCGGCAAAGCCAGCCTCGATCAGGCGCATGAATTGCTGGACGAAGGCATAGCCGTGCTGCCGCTGCCCGGCGTGGCCGACGAGGACCTGGACAGCTGACGCGAGCCGCCTGCGCGGATACTCAGTCTGCTGCCGCGCGCAGGCAAAGCTCGATGTGCGGCCCGGCGCCGGCCAGCGCCGCGTCCAGTTCGAATACCCGCTCGATATGGCGATTGAAGGCGCGCTCGCGGTAGCGCTCCGCGTAATCCAGCGCGGCCGCAAGGTCGATGCGGCAACAACGCATGCCGCCCGTTGCGACCAGCCGCGCAGCCAGTTCCGCCGCCAGGTCCCCGGCATCCCACCAATGCGCCATGCTGCGCCAGGCCCTGCCGGTGGCGGCATCGGTTCCGCAAAGTTCTACGTATGGGCTCATGGTTCAGTGTTTCCTGCAAATGGCGCCGGCCGCAATTTTGGCCGGCGCTTGGTAAGCTTCGTACTGCTGGACCTGTCCTGATCCATGCCATGCCATCCCGCGCGCAAGCGCGACGCTACACCGGCCAGCAATCTTGAAGGAGGCGCCGTCATGCCCGCAACACCTGCCGCGTGCGCGCCGGCGCGCCGCCGCGAGCCGTGAGCCGCGCCCGCCTGGCGCTGCTGGCGGGCATTTTGCTCGCCGTGGCGGGGTTTTTCGCGCTCGGCCTGCAGCAGTATCTTAGCCTCGACTATTTCCAGTCGCGCCGCGCCGAACTGGAAGCCTGGCGCGCTGCTCATCCGCTCGCGGCAGGCGGCGCGTTTTTCGCGTTGTATGTGGCCGTGACGGGGCTGTCGCTGCCCGGCGCGGCCATCATGACCTTGGCTGCGGGCGCCATATTCGGCCTGTGGTGGGGCACGCTCATCGTGTCGTTTGCATCGTCCTTGGGCGCCACGCTGGCTTTTCTGTGCGCGCGCTTCCTGCTGCGCGACTGGGTCGAGGCGCGCTTCGGCACGCGGCTTGCCGCCATCAACGAGGGGGTGCGCAAAGAAGGCGGCTTCTACCTGTTCACGCTGCGCCTCGTGCCGGCATTTCCGTTTTTCATGATCAACCTGCTCATGGGCTTGACACCCATGCCGGCGCGCACCTTCTACTGGGTCAGTCAGATCGGCATGCTGGCCGGCACCGTGGTTTATGTGAATGCCGGCACGCAGCTTGCCGGTATCGAATCTGCGGCCGGCATACTGTCGCCCGGCCTGCTCATCAGTTTCACTTTGCTGGGGCTGTTTCCGCTCCTGGCGCGGCGCCTGCTCGCGGCCTGGACGGCGCGCAAAGTCTATGCGCGCTGGACGCGGCCGCGCCGCTTCGAGCGCAATCTGGTGGTGATAGGTGGCGGCAGCGCCGGCCTGGTGGCGGCTTATATCGCCGCGGCCGTGAAAGCCAAAGTAACGCTGGTCGAGGCGCACCGCTTGGGCGGCGATTGCCTCAACACCGGCTGTGTGCCGTCCAAAGCTTTCATCCGCTCCGCGCGCGTGCTCGATCTGCTGCGCCGCGCGGGCGAATTCGGCCTCGCCGCGGAGGCGCCGCGCGCCGATTTCGCGGCCGTCATGGCGCGCGTCGAGCGCGTCATACGGGCCATAGAGCCGCACGATTCGGCAGAGCGCTATCGCGCCCTGGGCGTGGAAGTGCTGGCCGGCCACGCCACGCTCGAAACGCCCTGGAGCGTGCGCATAGACGGCCCGTCCGGCAGTTCGCGTCTGAGCACGCGCGCGGTCGTGATCGCGGCCGGCGCGCGCCCGCTGGTGCCGCCCATCGCGGGGCTGGAGCGTTGCGGCTATTACACCTCCGACGACATCTGGCAGTTGCGCGAATTGCCGCGCCGCCTGCTGGTGCTGGGCGGCGGGCCCATAGGGTGCGAACTGGCCCAGGCATTCGCGCGGCTGGGTGCGCA
>JAEUNN010000101.1 GCA_016791085.1 Rhodocyclaceae bacterium
TAGAAATTCGAATAGTTGCTGCCGTAAAAATTCAGGCTGAACGGAAGGTTGAGCAGGCTGGACGACTGGTCGTCATTGGGCGTCATGGCGAGGCTGCCATAGCCGGCCGTGCCGCCGAAACCGTACAGGATGGTGCCGTAGCCGAAGGCGTCGGTAAGCACTGCGGCATGCCGCAAGGTGGGCGTTTGCCGCACCCCGGCAATCGGCGAAGGCGTCATCAGATCGCCCGCGCTGGGCGGGCCGGGCGCATGCGTGCCGGCGGAAGGCGGCCCGAGCGCGAAATCCGCCGCGGCGCTGAAGGTGCCGCTGTGATCCACATCGTAATAGCGCTGCCCTCCCGCCGTGGTCGCAATGTTGGCAGCCAAGTTCGGCAGACTGCCGGCCGCGAACCCCAGCGCGTGGCCGATTTCATGCGCCATGTCGCGCAAGGCGTCGTATTGGCCGGCCGCGGGCGCGCCGGTGGTCCAATTGTAGGCACTTTCCCGGACGGCTATATTTGCCGAAGTCGGCCGACCCGTACCATCCGTAACCCAGCCGCTCGTCGATGCGAGCGCGGTGATGGAGTTATCGACGGTGAAATTAAGATTGATCGACTGAGTACCGCCAAGTATCACCGTCCACTGCTCGGCTGCCGCCCGTATCACATCTTCCTGGGCCGCACTAAACCCGGTAAAGCTCGAATTGATGACCACCGAGTGTGCCGGCAGCGGCGCCAGAACACCGGCCGCAAGCATGGCGGCCAGGACATGACGGTGGCAAAAAGACTCACTAATGCGATTGCGCATGAATTGGACTCCACATTAATCGGCTACGCTTGTTACCGGTTCGCCGCGCACGACGCACGCCTGCGCACGGCGAATTGCGGAACTACCCGGCAGACCCCGACCACCCCCCGCAACATCCTGAACGCTCCCACACGTTTTGCCGCGCATGTCGCAGGCCCTGCGATGGAGTCCTGCCCGGGGATCGCGCAGGGCGTCAGCGCCTTGCGTGGTTAGTACCGAAGTCTGCACCGGCACTGCAATGCACGTTCCATGCCA
>JAEUNN010000163.1 GCA_016791085.1 Rhodocyclaceae bacterium
GAAACCGAAACTGCGTCCGCGCACGGCGCCGAAGAACGGCCTCTGGTTACGCGCCACAGCCTGCGCGAGGGCCACCGCAGCTTGCGCATCCTGGTGGCCGAAGACAACGAAGTCAATCAGATGCTGGTGCAGCGCATGCTCGAAAATCGCGGCCATTATGTGCGCCTTGCGCACAACGGCCGGCAGGCGCTGGACATGCTGGAAAAGCACAATTTCGAGCTGATACTGATGGACGTGCAGATGCCCGAAATGGACGGGCTGGAAGCAACCCGCCGCATACGCCGGCGCGAAGCCGAAAAGGGCGGCCACGTACCCATCATTGCGCTGACCGCGCACGCCATGAAGGGCGACCGCGAACTATGCATCGCGGCCGGCATGGATGGCTATGTCAGCAAGCCTCTGCGCGCCAGCGAATTGCTGGAAGTCATGGAAACCTTGCTGCCTTCCCCGACCGGTCTGGTATTGCCCGAACAGCCGGCCGCGGAGCCCGCCGCGGCGACCGAAGAGCTGCTGGTGGACCAGGCCGCCCTGCGCGAGCGCACCGAGCACGACACGGAATTCATGGTCGAACTGATCCACGCTTTCCGCCGCAAACACCCGCTCCAGGTTACCGAGCTCAAGCGTGCGCTGGACCGCTCCGATGCGTCCACGCTGCGCCTGACCGCGCACGCGCTGGCAGGGTCGCTGGCCAACCTGGCGGCACGGCCGGCGGAACTGGCCGCGCGCAATCTGGAAGAGGCGGCGCGCGCCGGCAATCTGCCGCAAGCGGCCAGAGGCCTCGCGGAACTCGAAGCGGCGCTCCTCAAACTCGATCCGGTGCTGGCCGGACTGGCCGCGCAGTCATGACTCCTTACGGCCAGACAGGCAACGCCGCCGGCAGGGCGGCCTTCCGCGTGCTCGCCGTGGACGACCAGGACGACAACCTGATGCTCATCAAGCGCTACCTGCGCAGTCTGCAGGTGGAAATCGTCACGGCCGCGAACGGGGACGAGGCGCTCGCGGCGGTGGCGCAGCAACCGCCCGACCTGATTTTGCTGGACGTGATCATGCCCGGCATGTCCGGCTTCGAGGTGTGCCGCCGGCTCAAGTCCGACCCCGAAACCATGCTCATACCGGTGGTGCTGGTTACCGCGCTCGACAGCCGCGAAGATCGCGTGACGGGCATAGAGTGCGGTGCCGACGACTTTCTATCCAAGCCGGTCAATCGGGAAGAACTGCTGGCGCGCAGCAAGTCGCTGCTGAGCCTGAACCAGGCGCGCAAGGATCTCGAAGCCGCCCGCATGGCCGGCGAAGTGCGCCATCGCCAGGCCTTGCGCGACGCCTTCACGCGCTACGTGGCGCCGGCGCTGGTCGATCAGATTCTGTCCGCCCCCGACCCGCTTGCGCTGCTGCAGCAGCAGGCACGCCGCCACGCGGTGGTCATGTTCGCCGATATCCGCGGCTTTACGCGCATCGCCGAATCGCTGGAACCGGGCGTGGTGGTATCCCTGCTGAACGAATTTTTTGCGCTGCTCACGGAAATTGCCTACGCCCACCGCGGCACGATTTTCAACATGGCCGGCGATTGCCTGATGGTGGGCTTCGGCGTGCCGATAGAACAGGCCGGTGCCGGCACTTCGGCGTTTCGCGCCGCCTGCGCCATGCTCACGGAATTCCACCACATCGCGCGGCGCTGGAAACAGGAAAGCCAGATAGACGCCGGCCTGGGCATAGGCATACATACCGGAGAGGTGGTGGTCGGCAACGTCGGCTCGCCCAACTACATGAATTTCACGATCATCGGCGACACCGTGAACACCGCCTCGCGCCTGACCGACTGCGCGCGCCCCGGCGAAATTCTCATGAGCGGCACCATGGTGGCCGAATTGCGCGCCGCCGGCGTGGCGCTGGACATTCAGGCGCTGGCGCCCATGTACGTCAAGGGCAAGGCGGAACCCATAGAAGTGTATAGCGCGCGCGTCAATGGCTGAGCCAGCCAACCGCCCCGACGCCGGCAACCTTTACGCCGGCCTGCCGCCGCCCGGCGGCGCCGAGGAGGTCATCACCCTGTTGTGCCGCCATGCCGGCATGCGCGTGGAGCGCATCGTATCCACGGGCCAGGCAAGTCCGCCCGGGTTCTGGTACGACCAGGCCGAACATGAATGGGTGGTGCTGCTCAAAGGCGC